>CAKZLT010000328.1 GCA_937127195.1 uncultured Saprospiraceae bacterium | reverse complement strand
TCAAAGCAGAAGATTTAATGATACGAATGCCTAATTTAATAATTATGATTACCTATATTTTAGGTCAATTTTTGATTGTAGAAGGTGTGGTAAAACAGGAAACAGAATTATAAAACGAAAGGTCGGATACTTTAATAGCATCCGACCCTTATATAATATATTGACTTATTTTTTAATTTAGAACCAAGAGACAAGACCGCCCTTTGGCCTACGAGAAGCGAGATAGAGCGTGAAGCAGGTAGAAAAAGTGCTACAACAACACTGACCTGTCTGCAAAAAGCAAGTCTCGCTTCTCGCAGTCCGTAGGGCGGTCTCGTTTCTCGTTTCTGAATAGTTATCTTATTTTTTAATTAAAATAATCTTTCATCTTATCAAACCAACCTCGTTCGCCCTTTGCTGGATTAGGGTGAAAATTTGGCATATTGCGCATTTTTTCTAATAATTTTCGGTCATCGCTACTTAGTTTTTTCGGAGTCCAAATATTCACATGAATCAATTGGTCACCTTTTCCATAGCTCTGAACAGAAGGTAATCCTTTTCCTTTTAATCTAAAAATCTTACCTGCTTGCGTTCCTGCTGGTATTTTGATGCGAACTTTAGCTTCGATTGTTGGTACTTCTACCGATGTTCCGAGTGCTGCATCTGCAAAATTGACATACAATTCATATATCAAATTACTACCATCTCTTTTTAAGAAATCATCTTCGACCTCTTCAATGTTGATAAGTAAATCACCATTTCCACCGCCTTTTTTACCTGCGTTTCCTTTTCCACGCATAGACAATTGCATTCCATCTCCTACACCAGCAGGAATTTCGATACTAATCGTCTCTTCGCCATATTCGCGACCATCACCAGAACAAGATTTACACTTATCCGTGACCATTTTACCAGAACCGCTACACGTCGGACAAGTAACGGTTGTTTGCATTTGCCCTAAGAAAGTATTAGATACTCTTCTGACCTGTCCTGCACCGTTACAAGTTGTACAGGTAGCGACTGCGTTTGAATTTTTCGCACCAGAACCACTACATTTTTTACAACTAATTTGTTTTTTGACTTTGATTTTTTTGGTTACGCCATTAGCGATTTCATCCAGAGTCATTTTTACTTTGATACGAAGATTAGAGCCACGTTCGCCAGTAGCGCGACGCTGACCGCCACCTTGACCGCCAAAGAAAGAACCAAAAGGGCTTCCGCCACCACTTCCGCCACCAAATATATCACCGAATTGCGAGAAAATATCATCCATTGTCATACCGCCTTGACCACCGTGAAAACCACCGCGACCACCAGCATTACCACTTACGCCAGCATGACCAAATCGGTCATAACGAGCGCGTTTTTGTGCATCACTCAATATTTCGTAAGCCTCTGCCGCTTCCTTAAATTTCTCTTCTGCGTCTTTATTATCAGGATTACGGTCTGGGTGATATTTCATAGCCGTCTTTCGATAAGCTTTTTTTATCGCTGCTTCATCTGCTCCTTTCTGAACGCCCAGTATCTCGTAAAAATCTCTTTTTGCCATTTTCTTTTTATTTCTATTTCTTCTTGAGAAGTAATAATTGTGTGAGTAAAAATTTACAGATTACGAAAATCAGACCTTATAAGTTTTTAAAACTTATAAGGTCTTTTTAGCAATCAAAAGATTTGCTTATTTACCAACAACTACCTTTGCGTATCGAATAATTTTATCACCCAAAGTGTATCCTTTTTCGATAGTATCAATGACTTTCCCTTTCATTTCCTCCGTTGGTGCAGGTATTTCTGTGATAGCCTCATGAAATTCAGCATCAAAAACCTCTCCTGTACTTTCCATTGGTGTCAAACCTTTTCTAGCCATTGTAGAAAATAGTTTATCATATATTAACTGAACGCCTTCGCCTAGACCTTCATCTCCGCTTGCCATCTTGGCACGGTCAAAATCATCCAAAACAGGCAAAATTTCACGTAAGACATCGCCACTTGCTGTTTTTAATAAATCAACACGCTCCTTTGCAGTACGTCTTTTATAATTATCAAATTCAGCAAAAAGGCGTAAATATTTATCTTTCAATTCATTACGTTCTTCTTCGACCGTAACGATTTCTTTTTCTAAATTTTCAATTTCCTCTTCCAATTGTTTTGCTTTCTTTGCTCCAGATCCACCTCGGCTACCACGCTTTTTTTTCTTTCCTGTAGTTGCCTCAGTTTTTTCATCTGCCACTTCGTCAGCAGTATTCATTTGCTCTTCATTTTGAGTTTCAGGCGTATCTGTTGCCTTCTCTACCACTTCTTCGGGCGTTTCGATATGTTCTTGATTCGGATTTTCCATGCTTTCTTCCTCTTTATTATTAAGAAACCTACTCCAAAACGATTTATTCAATTTTTTTGCCATAGCAATAGTTTAAGCCATTCTGTCCGATTTTGGATATATTTAGCGACACTATGACCCGCTCGGCTCCTTTTTGTGTTTGCTCCTGCCAGAATGAAACGCAAAAGTACATATAATTTGGTAAGAACCACAGAATGTAGAATGTAGAATTTCAGACGGAAGAAGAAGCTACCACTGTTTTTGAAACTAAAGCAATGCGGTTTGTCAATTGCCTTGATATAATAAGCGGAATACGCTATCTTTTACGAACATTACTTCTGAATACTCATTTAATCCTTATCTTCGTGGATAACCAATAATTTTAATTTGGTCAGAGCTATTTTATTCAATTACTAGAACTATTTTGCGAATGAAAAATACAAATATATTCAAGCCTTATTTAATGAAAGCCCCTGAATATTTGGGTGGAAAAGGGACAAACGAAGTCGTAACAAAAGCTAATAAAATTTATAAACTTTCTTCTAATGAAAATCCTTTGGGTGCGTCTCCTAAGGCAACTCAATCCATTGTGGAAAGTGCCAAAAACCTTCATATTTATCCTGATAGAACAGGACTTCGCTTACAAGAGGCGTTAGCTAATTTTTATGATAATGAATTGTCTGCTGACCAATTTGTACCAACGAATAGCGGCTCCGAAAGTATCGAATTTATAGCAAGAGCTTTTTTGTCAGAAGGTCATGAATGCATTGTCTCGAATCCTTCTTTTATGCCTTATACGATGTTTTCTGGCTGGAACGGAGCGAAAGTAATAGATATTCCGTTGGAGTTACCGAATTATGAATTGAATGTTGATGCTATTTTGGCAGCTATTAATGAAAATACTCGTTTGATTTTCATTACAAGTCCCAATAATCCAACAGGAACTTATATTCCTAAAGAAAAAATTGACGCATTGATGGATGGTATTCCAGAACATGTTATCGTGGTTTTGGATGAAGTTTATTATCATTTTGCAAACGCTGCTGATTTTACTACGGCTATTCCTTACGTTCAAGCAGGCAAAAAGATGATTGCGATTAATAGCTTTTCAAAAACCTATGGTTTGGCTGCTTTGCGTATTGGTTACGCTTATTCTACGCCCGAAATTGCACAATATCTTCGCGCATTATATCGACCATTTTTAATAAATATTATCGGATTGAATGCTGGAATTGCAGCATTGAGTGACCATGAATTTATTGACGCAACGGTTGATTTAGTTCAAAAAGAAAGAGAACGTTTTTATCCTGTATTTGACAAATTAGGTTTAACTTACTGGAAATCACAGGGAAATTTCATTTTATTCAAATCTCCAATTGATGCTCCCAAATTAGAGCAACAACTCTTGGAAGAAGCGGGCGTTATGGTCAGAAATGCAACAAACTTTGGCGCACCTAATTGTTTGCGTATTACGATTGGAACGGCTGATGCAAATGATGCTTTTTTGAAAGGGATTCAAACGTTATTAGGATAAAGTAAGAATATTTTTAGATTTGACGTTAACTAAACTTTCAAAGAGTTAACGTCAAATCTAAAAAAGCTATCGAATTGATTAGAATTTATATTTTCACAACTTTCAAAGTTCAGCGATTGTTATATACAAAACGAAAAACTATATGAATATTACACCAGAACAGACCAATGAATTGATTCGGAAGCGACGCTCGATTTTTCCAAAAATGTATATTAATAAGCCCATTTCTAAAGAAATTTTGGAAGAAATTTTAGAAAATGCGAATTGGGCGCCAACACATAGATTAACTGAACCTTGGCGATTTGTGGTTTTTCAGAGTGAAAGTGCTTTGAACGAATTGGGGGCATTTTTGGCGAAAGCCTATCAAAAACGCACTCCTAAAGAACGATTTTCGGAAGCCAAATACCAAAAAAATCTTAAAAAACCGAGTCAATGCGGTGCAGTTCTCGCTATTTGCATGAATAGAGACGAAGCCGAATCTATTCCAGAAATCGAAGAAATTTGTTCGGTATCTTGCGCTGTTCAGAATATCTTATTATCAGCTTCAGCTTATAATATTGGTGCATACTGGAGTTCTCCTTCTACCGTTTTTTCGGATGAAATGAAAGATTATCTGAACTTAGGTGCAAAAGATAAATGCCTTGGCTTGGTCTATATGGGCTATCATAAAATGCCAGAAATAGCAGGAAAAAGAACTCCAATGAGTGATAAAGTAAAATGGAGGTAGTGAGTTGTGGATTGGCTCTATAATTCGATTGAATAGCCAGTTTTATAGTTAAAAACGATGTAATAAGCGAATATTAAAAACTGATGTAATATATTATTATTATCTTAGTAAAAGTCGCTTTTGTAAAGTGATTTACTTTTTTTATAAAAAATACGATAATATAAATGAAACAGAATTTAACATCGGTAGCTATTTTTACAGTGATTTCTTTAATCTTAATTGTTGCGCTATCTAGTAGTATGTTTATAACAATTGAAGCAGGAGAAAGAGGGGTGATTTTTAGACAATTTGGCAATGGTTTGGATAAAGAGAATATTTACAGACCTGGTTTTCACATGATTGCACCTTGGAACTCGATGTATGTCTATGATGTACGTGAAAAACAATTGGAAGAGAAAATGACCGTTTTGTCAAATGATGGTTTGGATATTAAGCTAGATGTAACGGTTCGTGTCAATCCTCAACATGACAAAATTGGTGATTTGCACGAAAAATTTGGTGATAATTACTTGAATTCATTGGTAAGTCCAGAGGTTCGTTCTTCTGTTCGTAAGATTATTGGTAGATATAAGCCAGAGGAATTATACTCGACTAAGCGCGATGAAGTTCAGCAATTGATACAAAAAGATTTGGCAGAAAGCTTAGCTATTAATTACATTGAATTGCGCGCAACACTTATCCGTGATGTAGCTTTACCTGATAAAGTAAAAGCAGCAATTGAAGATAAATTAGAAGCAGAACAGCAAGCTAAAAAATACGAATATACGCTTCAAAAAGAACGTAAAGAAGCAGAACGTCGTGTAATTGAAGCACAAGCCAAAGCGGATGCCAATCGCATTTTGAATGCTTCTTTGACTGATAAGATATTGAAAGATAAAGGAATTGAAGCTACTTTGAAGTTATCTAATTCTCCTAACTCTAAAGTCATTGTTGTTGGAGGCGGTGGTGATGGTTTACCTTTAATTCTAGGAAATAACTAAACGTCGTCATTAATTTTCATCCATTTAAGAAAGCAGTTCATTACAAAAAGTAGTGAACTGTTTTTTTATGTCTTCTTTTTTATAAAAAAGTATTCCTGTATCTTTACGAAAGCGTTTTCTTTTTTAAGTACGTGAGCAGAAGTAATCTCGTATCCTAACTCGTCATTACTTCTGCTCACGTACTTAAAAAAATATACTCTTACACTTTTACTGCAAGGATAAAAAATATACAATTTGGTAACCATTTCTAGGAATGGGATTCTACACTTACGTCCGAATAGTTGAGTTTTTTTAAAAAAATGCTTTCAAAACTATTTCGTTCTTGCAAAATTGAACTCATGAATCGTTTTCTACTTCTTCGCGCGAGTTATTTAATTTCATTCTTCTTTGTTTGGTATAGTTATTCTTTGACTGCGCAAAATGTATTTTGGAATGAAGATTTTCAGAATGGCATTCCTGCTAATTGGACAAATTATGAACCTAGTAGCCCTTTTATTAAGTGGAATTGGACAATGAACACAACTCAGGGGCTGATTAGTGGACAGCCCAATTTTGCATCTTCGACAGTAGGGAATGGCTTTATGTTATTTAATTCGGGGCAGTTAGGCAATACCTATCATGATACTCAATTGACTACTGACGTAATTGATTGCTCGGGGCAAAATACAGTTTTTGTACATTTTGAAAATCAATATGGCTTTTTTTCAAATACCTCTGTGCCTATATTTGGGGTGAGTACAGATAGCATCAACTGGAGTTATGATACGCTTTTTACCGACTTGGTTTCTAATCAATTATCCGATGCGGTACAAATTGTCGAATTAGACATTTCAAATATAGCGGCCAATCAATCTACTGTTTACCTACAATTTAGGTGGATAGGTCAAGATGAATATGCTTGGAGGTTGGATGATATTCGTTTGCAAGATGCTGCTACACCTCCTCCAATATATAATACTACAATTGAAGCTTTTGCTATTCCTAAGAATTACGCCACACCTATTGAGCATATTCAACCTATCGAAATGGCAGCACAAGTCAGCAATAATGGATTAGCGACCGTTAATAATCTACAACTAAAAGCGAGTATTTATAATCATAATACGAATACCTTATTATATAGTGATTCCATTGGAGCTTCTACTCTAGGGATAAATAATGATTTAGTCTTAGAAATTAGTAGTCAATATACCCCAACTACCACGGGAACTTTTAGGCTAGAGTACGAACTGACACAAGACTCAACGGATGGTGCATTAGCTGATAATTTGACTAATAATGTTTTTATAGTTACGGATAGTCTTTTTGCAAAAGATAATAATACAGGCTTTGGATCTGCAAAACCGAGTAGTACAGGTGATTATATGATTGGGAATATATATGAAATAAGAACCAATAGTTATTATGCAGATAAAACCATTTTTAATTGCGGTCACCCTTTAAATTTTCCGATGGCGGGACTGTCTGTGGATGTGTTTTTATATGAAGTAGATTCAACTATTGATCCATTTTTTAATAATTTTAATAATAGTAATGCGACACTTGTAGGCATTGGGCAATATATTTTTACAGCTAGTGATAATAGCTTTGATTTTTTTGTAACTGATATAGGAGGTCTGAATGGAGGTAAAGTCGCATTGAAAGCCAATCATCGTTATTTTATTATGTTATCTTTTTCGGGTGCAGCCAATATTCTTGATATTGGTGTGAGTGATGCTTTGAGATATGACACTGATTATGCTACTATCATTAGGACGGCAGATACTTGGTATTTGGATGGTTTTGGTCCAGAATTAACAGCTATCGTTAGAATGACTGTTACTCAATCTACTTCAGCTCAAAAATTATCGTCACTAGAAAGTCAAATTAATGTATTTCCTAATCCTGCTAATGACTATATCAATGTAAGTATTGATTTAAAAAATGCTGAAAAACTTACTATTAATGTAGTTACAACGACGGGAAAGCTAATTTTTATAAAAGAGACCGCTTTGATAAAAAGCAATAAAACCATCTTGAATACGTCAAATTGGACTTCTGGAATATATTTTATAAGAATTCAGGGAAGAAGTGGACAAACTACAAAAAGAATTGTCGTGGAGTAGGCGTATTTTCATTTATCAAAAGGTCAAGCAACAAATTCTATTAGATTAATCGTTAATGACTTATATTTGTCTTGTTAAAATAAATCTTCCCTAAATATAGTTAAATTTGATAGATTTTGTATTAAAATAGGGCTTTAGTGAAGAAAAATAAATAACTAGCACCATTCTA
>CAKZLT010000327.1 GCA_937127195.1 uncultured Saprospiraceae bacterium | reverse complement strand
TTTTTTAGCTTAAAAGTGCCTTTAGGTACGTCACCTTTTAATTATAGTTATCACTGCAAGCCGTTACAATCAGAATAATTTAAACTTCAATAGTTTGACTAATAACTAGCTAACGAATATCTAATAACTACAATACTAGCTATTTAGTCAAGTCTAGCATTTTTTGATGAAAAATACGGCGAAAAATTATCCTGCTCGCAGATTATTTTGCTTAACTGCATTAGGAGCAGCGTAATAAATCATAAACCATTTTCCTTTTGAATCAACCATAAAACGGCGTTGTACGCCATAACCCTGTGGATTAATCAGATTTTCAGTAATCAGATAATCAGAGTTTTTTTGTACTTCTCTTTGATAGCCCAATGAGGCATAATCAATTTTTTTGTGAATATCCCAATTGTGAGCTTCCCATGAGTAACCAGCAGCAAAATGAACAGAATCGGCATTAGCTGGTAAGCCTTGCAATGGGAAATGAATACGACTCATCTGAAAAGTGCTATCTGTCAAAAAACGCTCATAGAATGTGTCAAAATCTTCAACTTCAATGCTACTACTGTTGTATTTATAAACAAAAGTTACTGCAAACACAGCAAGAAACACAATGACGTAAGTCCAAATAGAATTTAACTTCATGATTTTTTTTATGATTTCAACGTGAAATTAGATAAAAGATACAGGATGCGAAGGTAAATTTTTTTGTTGAAAAGGAAAGGAAGAAATGAGACTATCAAAAAGGCAGCCTCATTTCTCGTTTATAAATTAGAATAAAGTCTATTTTAAAAGAAATATCTCGGAGTCAGAATACTAGACGTTTTATAAGCAAAATCATAACCCAAAATAATTTCAAAAGAACCGCTATTTACTTTATCCAAATCATTGGTTGTAAAATCAAAAGCAGCACCAATTGTTAGGTTGTTGCGAAGATAGTAGGCAATCCAAATATCAAAAGAATCGGTAGAACTATCATCACTGAAATATTCAAAAGAAGAACGAAAAGCCGCGCCAATCCAAAGTGCATCATACATCAAAATGGACAAATCAATATCAAATTCGGTTGGTGCGCCTACATTAGATTTTGCGTCATTCCCGAATTCTCCAAATAAATTAGAGTTTTTGATAAGTAAAGAAGGCTTGAAAGTAAGATTGGTATTAATTGGCAAAATCAAACCAGCAGCCAAATAATAATGTCTAATCTGAACGGCTTGCAATTCCTCTTCTTCTATTAAACGCTCAGGCTGAATCAAAGAACCATTCAACAGATGAGGAACGGATAAACCAGCATAGAAATTTTTATTATAATAAAAAATACCAGCTCCAGCATTAAAAAGGTCTTTAGAATAATCTGCCACAAAAGCAGGATCGGTTGGAGAAGCTAAGTTTAACTTTGACCAATCGGTTCTCCAATTATTATAAGTCGCAGAAATACCAAACGATAATTTCGACGTTTCACTAAAATTAATCCGATACGCATAATATCCAGATAGCTTGATGTCTTTTGTTGGACCAATATTATCGTGAAGTAAACTACCTCCGATTGCCGCACGATTGCCTTTAAGCGGCGCGTGAGCGGTTACGGTCTGAGTAGTAGGCGAGCCTTCTAGCCCAATCCATTGCGTTCTGTGCAATACCGTTACACTCAAATGTTCCTTCGCTCCAGCATATCCAGGGTTGTAAATTAGCGTGTTGAACATATACTTCGTAAACATAGGGTCTTGCTGCGCTTGACTTGTTAGAGCTAAAAGCAGAAAAGTAAAAATCAAATAAGATTTTTTCATTAAAACATATTTTGTTGTTTGAAAATATGTAATGTAATATAGAAAGTGGCTGCGTTACTAAAGTCAATATCTATGCCATTGTTGCCGTTTTTTAAAATGTTTTATATTCTTATTCAGAAAAGAGTATTTCGACCTTTGTTACTTCCACTTCGTGAGCGTTTAGCCATGTAGCAACCTCGGTTTTTCCGCTTGACAATAAAAGAATATTAGTGAAAGTCTCGACTAATTTTTTTTCGTGTAATTGCTGAAAAATAGTTAAATATTTTCCTGTCCAAAATTGCGCACCATTTGATTCTTTATTCGTTAATGAACTACAAAGGTTTTTCATAAATAGATGGATTCGTTGATTTTCTGATAGATTTAAGCTATCTGCCGTTATGCGATTACTAGCTTCAATGAGTGAAAGCATCATATTAATATTCGAAAAATCGTCATTGTCGGTCATAGAAAGATTGATAGTAATCGAATTTTCTCCGTCTTTGGTTACATTTCCGATGGTTTGTTTTTTAAAAATATCAAAAGCTTCCTTTGAACGTGCGGTTACATTGATAGGATGATTAAGATTTTCAAGGTATAAAAAATGCGATATTGCCATAATTGATTGAACTCGCAAGTTCTTATTTCGAGTGATGTGAGACAAAAGAATATGGCTAGTCGTGTGTTTAGGATTCAAGGCAATTGCTTTTTCAATCATGGCTTGCGCCTTGTCATTATCTTTATTTTTAAAAAAACTATACCCCAAATTATAGCGTAGAAGGTAATTGTCAGGGAATTTTTTAATAGCTTTCTGATACACTTTAATGGCTTTTTTGGTATTGCCGTTGTCATCAATAGCTGCACCATTAATAAGATAAGAAGACAATAAAATAGAATTATCCTTATTGGATTTGGCTACTTTAATGGCTTTTTTGGACTGTTTGATACTTTTTTTATAATCTTTTAAAAGGTAATAACTGTAAGCCATTTCATAATAAACTATCGAAGATTTCTTGTCTATTTGGGCAGCGCGTTCATATTTTTGAATGGCTAATCGATATTTTCCTTGGTCATGTAAAGCGATTCCTTCTTTTAAGATTTTTTCAAAATCCTGCGAGAATCCTACAATTGAGATAGATAAAAAAAGAATAATAAATAAAGGTTTCATAAATTTTTGCTTCATAATTATAAAAAATATATAGAGATTTGAGAGCTTTCTAAAACAGCTTTTAATCGAGGTTTTTTACCTTTTTTATAAAAAAAGTAAAACAAAGTAACTTTATTTTAAAAAATAGAGTTGAATATGAAAAAAGATGCTTTTATACGTTATTTAGCTATATTTTTAATTGTAAATCTGCTAGAATCGTAGTATCTTTCGACTTTGCAAAAATAAACAAATAAACACTTTTAGAGCTAATTAAAAAGTGCATTAAAATTTGAAAAAAATCACTTCTTTATATATGAAAAAAATACTTTTAGTCGCATTCATTTCGATAGTAAGTTCACTTGCGACTATCATTATATATCAGCAATTCTTTTTTGAACCACAACAAATCATTGTCAAAGAAGAATCGCCTGCAAGATATACGAATTTCTTAACGGAATCGCAGCTTCCAAAACAGTTATTTTATTCTTCTGCACCAACAAATTTTATTGAAGCAGCAGCAGCAGTAACGCCCGCGGTTGTTTATATTAAATCTGTTCAAAAAAATCGTTCTTCACTGGATGATTTTTGGAGAATGGGACAAGGAGGTACTTCTTCGGGGTCTGGTGTGATTATTTCGGGCGATGGTTACATTGTAACGAATCATCATGTGATTGAGAATGCTTCTGAATTAGAAGTTTCTTTGAATGATAAAAGAACCTATGAAGCCGAAATTATTGGTTCTGACCCTTCGACGGATTTGGCGTTGATAAAAATTGATATGGATGATTTGCCTTATCTCGGATTAGCTAACTCAGATTCTGTTAGAACAGGTGAGTGGGTTTTGGCGGTTGGTAATCCTTTTAACTTGACTTCGACGGTAACCGCAGGAATCGTCAGTGCTAAAGGCAGAAATATTAATATTTTGGAAGGTTCTTACAAAATTGAGTCATTCATTCAGACAGACGCTGCTGTCAATCCAGGTAATTCGGGTGGCGCATTAGTGAATACCAATGGTCAATTAGTGGGAATTAATACCGCAATTATTACTCAATCGGGGCGTTATGAAGGTTATTCTTTTGCCATTCCTGCCAATTTGGTCAGAAAAGTAATTGCAGACTTGAAAGATTTTGGTATTGTCCAAAGAGGCTTTTTGGGTGTAGTAATAGAAGATATTGACGAAGAGATAGCAGACAAGCTTAATTTGAAATCATTGGAAGGTGTTCATATTTCGGACATTAATAAAGGCAGCGCGGCCGCTGATGCAGGTTTGAAAGCCGATGACGTGATTACTCATATTAATAATGTAAAAGTTAAAAGTATGCCATCCTTACAAGAGCAAGTTGCGCGCTACCGACCAGGTGATAAGATTGCAGTTTCTTATATTAGAAATGGAAAGAAAAAGTCAACGAAACTAGTCTTAAAGAATAAAGATAATGGAACAACCTTTACTGATAAAACGGATATAAAGGTGCTGAATGGACTTGGACTTGACCTTCGTGAGTTGACAAAAGAAGAGTTGACTGCCTTGAAAGTAAAAGGCG
>CAKZLT010000326.1 GCA_937127195.1 uncultured Saprospiraceae bacterium | reverse complement strand
AAATACAACTTCTACATTCCTTACGAATTGGCTTACGGTAAAGCTGGTCGTCAAGGTTCTATTGAGCCTTACAAAACTTTAGTTTTTGAGGTAGAATTATTAGATATTGTTGCTCCTGAGTAACAAAAAATAATGATTAAAAAAAGACGTTTACTGAACTTTAAAAGTTTAGTAAACGTCTTTTTTTGTCTATATAGAAAAAATTAAACTCTATATCATTTGAGTTGGTTGAAGTAATTATCAGAAAATTACTGTTATTGATTTAAAAGGATACATCTAATCCTGCTTAATATATTATAATTTATTTTATGCGATAATTTGAGATGCACCTGTTCTTTTTTATTTATTTTGTTTTAAATTATTTGAGATAAGAGACTAAAAAACCGCACTATTCCCTAAAAGAACAGAGACTCTATTCATTGATAACCTTTTAAATCATCAGTATTTAAGCATTTTTAGGGCTAGGCTATTTCTTAAAATAAACACACCATGCAGCAAACAAAGGTTCTTTTTTTTCTATTAATTACCTTTTGGGGAATAGTTCAATGTCAGCCTTCCAAAAAGATAGTATCACAAGCCGCGACCAATTATTTGGAACATTGTGGTCATTGTCATGGACGAAACTTAGAACATTTGAAAGAAAAAGGTGACAAATGGATTTTTGGGAAAACTTATGAAGCCATTTTTAAAGTGACTAAAGAAGGCGCACAAGAAATGGGAATGCCTGCATGGAGTGCCGTTTTGTCGGATGAAGAAATTAAAAACTTGACGAATTACATCTTAAAAACCATTGAAAAGTAATCAATATGATAAATAATAACTTTACTAGCTTAGTGCTAATTATGACGATTTTGTTCATAAATTCATCTTGCAAAAGATTACCTCCTAATATTCAATCTGTTCAAAATACAGGAATAACAACGGAAGTTTTCGTCGATGGAATTGACATTCCATGGGGAATTGATTTTTTGCCTTCTGGCGAAATGCTAGTTACCAACCGAGATGGAAATCTGTATCGAGTTACTAATGGTAAAAAAACTGAAATAATGGGACTTCCAGATGTTTATACCAGAGGTCAAGGTGGTTTATTGGATATAAAAGTGCATCCAAAATACACCAAAAATAAGTGGATTTACATTTCTTATTCAACCAAAGCAAGTAATGAAGGCGGTAATACTGCCCTAATGCGTTTTCAGTTGGATGGCAATCAAATGACTAATAAAGAGGTTTTATTCAAAGCATTACCCGATACTCGAAGTGGTGTTCATTTTGGTTCTAGGATTGTTTTTGATAAAAATGATTATCTATTTTTGAGTGTTGGCGAGCGTGGTAATTGGGATAATGCACAAATGCTTTCCAATCATTCTGGTAAAATTCATCGACTCAAAGATGATGGTTCTATTCCTGAGGATAATCCTTTTTTCAATGAAGCAGGAGCTATCAAAAGTATTTATTCTTATGGTCACCGTAACCCTCAAGGTATGGTTATACATCCTTTTACAGGCAAAATTTGGGAACACGAACATGGTCCAAAAGGCGGTGATGAAGTCAACATTGTCGAAAAAGGTAAGAATTATGGTTGGCCAAAAATCACTTATGGCATTAATTATAATGGCATGACGATTTCGAAGGATACAGCAATGGCAGGTATGGAACAGCCTTTGATTTATTGGAAACCTTCTATTGCACCGAGTGGAATGGCTTTCATTTCAACCAATAAATACGGTGAAGATATTAAAGGAAATTTATTAGTCGGCTCTTTAAAATTCAACTATTTGCATCATTGCATCGTCAAAAATGGTCAAATCACAAAAGAAGAGCGTTTAATTGAAAATATCGGAAGAGTTCGATGCGTCAAGGAAGGACCTGATGGTTTTATTTATGTTGGTGTCGAAGGCGGAAAAGTCTTGAAACTTTTGCCTAGTTTCTAGATGCTGGCATCTGGTTTCTAGATTCTAGTCTCTGCCGCTGCTAGCGTAAAACAGCGGCAACAGAAACCAGAATCTAGCCACCAATTCTTTTTCCTTCTGTATCTATTTCAAAAACATCATCCTCTATTTTAACTTTAATTTTTCCATTTTTGAAACCATCATTTACGGCATGGAATTGTGGTTCAATCATCACTTCGCCTTTTTTATTCATAAATCCCCATTTTCCTCCTTTCCATGTACTCACCTCTCCCATTCGTTCGGTTGAACAATCTTTGCAAAATGCGGATAAACCTTCACTAAAAGGATAAACCGCGCTGTATTTGGGTTCTACAACCACTTTTCCTTCCAAGTTTGCAAAGCCTACTTTTCCATTTTTTGTAATTCTAAAAAGTCCTTCACTCGGAAAATCTGGGCCATTATCATACATAAAAATCGTAAATAATACCTTTTCCGCTCGATTGATTCCTATGAATCCCTTATTGGATTTGTAAACTACCGCAAAATTTGAAAATGTATCTGTCATACAAATCGGATACCTTCCCATTGGAATCACCATTTTCCCAGAAGCATCCATATAACCACACTCCGAATAGTGTATTGTATCCCAAACGACTACCAAATAGTCATTTTCTTTTTGTGAAAAGGCAAAGGCTGTGATGAATAAAAATGCAGCTAGAATTGTTATTTTTTTCATTAGAGTTAATTTTTAAGTCTTTCTTATTTGAATTTTAAAACGATTATCAAAATAGCTTTAGTATAAAAATAAGCATTGGTTTTTAGAATAAGATTAAGTTAATCAATTATCTATTTTCTAAAAAAAATCAACTCAAAAAGTTAAGATGCTTTGAAAAGTAGAAAAGAAAACATACCTTTAACTAAAAGATTAGTTCATTTAATTCCAAACAACTATGCGTGTCATTTTTTCTTTCTTTTTAGTACTAAATTGCTTCGTCATTCAAGGACAAGAGCAAGAACAAGCCTTTGAAATACTAGAGAAAACTTACCAAAAATTAACCAATCTGGAGTCTATTTCTTATACAATGAGCCATTCTTCTAAACTCTACTGGAAGCAAGATACCACACATACACTTCAACAGTTTCCTGTCCATATTTATAAAAAACCTTACAAAAATTATTCAAATGGTGTTTTTATTTTTGAACAGTTTGAAATGTTCACCAGTGAAAAAGAAGGCTTTCAAATCCTTAACAATCCGCAATGTTTACATGATTTGAAAATTATTGAAACGAACTTTCCTAAGTATTTTCATTTGACAGAAAGTCAAAACCTGCCCAAATATTCAATCAATGATTTAGCGCATATTTATTTTATTAATCCCGATTTACTTTTTCTATTAAAAGCCTATCCTGTTACTGTAAATAAAATAAAAGCGAAGCGAAAAAAGTATTGGCAACTTATTTTTACAATTAAAAACGACGAAAAAAAACGCGACAGAACAATAGAATTATGGATAAATAGAAAGACTCAACATATCAAAAAAATGATTAATCGCTATCAATATAACAACTTTGATGGTGTGCAGTACGACGAATGGGAATTTCAGAATATTACTGAAAATGCCATAACTACAAGTGCTATTGATAAGAAAAAAGCCGACTTTGACAAAAAAAGTCTAATGAAAATGTATGCAAATCGGAAGGAATCTTCTGGAGTAAAAACACTTAAACTGCTATCTTTAGGAACTCCCGCCCCTTCTTTTGAAGGCTGGAATGTGATGGAAAATAGAGCTGTTCATTCTTCCGAATTTTTAGGAATCCCTACGGTTTTGTGTTTTTGGGGTAAAATTGCCCATTTACAGTGAAAAACACAAAATAACACTATTAGCACACTTCGAAAACGGACCCTAAAACGCGATTTCACGGTCGTGCGTGCTCACGGTACTACGAAAACACATGTAAAACGGATACCCAAAATGCAATATACGTCAAAATCACGAAAATCGATGATTTTGGGGTCCAAAATGGTCAAAATCATCAAAAATCGATGATTTTGGTGTATTTCCTTAATAGGGACTACAATATACCATTGAAAAAAGGGTACTTAGTAGGGGTATCCCTACTGGGACCCTTAGGGGTCCCAGGGGGTCCCTGAGGGTCGAAATCGACCTTCGAGGTCTTCGAAATGTCATATTTTCATGATTTTCACATTTTTGACATTTTGCAATTAGTAGCAAAATGACATTTACACATATTTGCATATTGAATTTTTGTGTAAAAGTTGTACAAAACACGAAAATGTGTTAAAATGCAATATACTGTAAACGGGCAATACATTTATGTACGCATGTTACATTTTACATAAAATGTCACATATTTCATAGTTTTCCAAGATACAAGCTACATTCTGTATATGATAACATTTAAGTAGAAACTCCGGATTAAAAAAGGTTCATAAATCTTAAATGTTCTGATTACAGACATATCTAACCTGCCACATCATACATATACAGTTTGTTGTATAAACATTGTACATAGTTTCATCCACTCTTCTTCTC
>CAKZLT010000325.1 GCA_937127195.1 uncultured Saprospiraceae bacterium | reverse complement strand
CATTCGAGATACATTCGGTGCTTGACGAACAATATCCACCGCGCCCATATAGACAATACATTCCAACCCCATCAAAGCACAAACCGTTGCCGTTGCAACTCCATGTTGACCAGCTCCAGTTTCTGCAATTATTCGAGTTTTTCCCAATCGTTGCGCTACTAGAATTTGACCGATAGTATTGTTAATCTTATGCGCACCAGTGTGGTTAAGGTCTTCTCTTTTTAGAAAAATATTTGTTTGATACTGCTTTGACAATCGCTTCGCAAAATACAAAGGCGAAGGACGACCAACATAATCTTTTAATAAACTCTGAAATTCCTTCTGAAAACCAGCATTATACATGATGTCTAAATACTTCGATTTTAACTCTTCTATATTCGCGTGAAGCATTTCTGGTACAAAAGCACCGCCAAACTCACCATAATATCCTTGACTATTTACTGCGTAACTCATGGATAAACGTTTTTATTTTTTTAATATCTTTAAAAGCTGGCTCAATCTCGAACCGACTATTGATGTCAATACCTATCATTTTTGGATGTTGAAAAGCTTTTATAGCTTCAACACTATCCTCGCTAATGCCTCCGCTAAGCAAAAAAGGCACATTGCTATTATATTTTTTTAAAATATCCCAATCGAATACAACGCCGTTCCCTCCGCGACTTTCTCCTTTTGTATCAAATAAAAAATAATCAACTACCGCTTCGTAAGGCTTTAACCTAGAAAAATCAAAATCATTTCCAACCGAAAATACTTTGATGATTTTTTTTGGAAGCGGGATATGAGACCGTCCTTCGGATTGCGAGAAACGAGATGTTTTAGCCACTTCTGATAGCTTCACGTCTTGTCTCGCTTCTCGTAGTCCAAAGGGCGGTCTTGTTGTCTCACTTCTAAAGTTTTCTTTTATTTTTCTACAAAAATCAACACTTTCATCACCGTGTAATTGCACCAAGTCTAAATTATAATCTTCTATTTTTCGGAAAATAATCGACAATTTTTCATTAACAAAAACGCCAACTCGTGGTGTTTCTTTTTTTATAGAAATGGGTTGTTCGATATTCCGAGCTGACTTTTTAAAAAAAATCATTCCCATCCAATCTATATCTAACTCTTGTAGTTGTAATACGTTAGAAGGTTCGCGCATTCCGCAAACTTTAATGATTAATTCCATTCGTTTTATTTTAAAAAATAGAAAAAGGGAGGAAATAAGTACCGCCACGGCTTCGACCTCGCGGCGGACTTTAACGAATACACTACTCTCGGTAGTATCCAAAATATCTTATACAGGAACGTCCATAATAGCTTGAATGAACGCTTGACAAGCTTTTACAGGGTCTTTCGTTTTCATAAACGCTTCTCCAATAAGAAAGCCCTGAAAGCCTACTTCTTTAAGTTGAATAATTGATTGAGGATTACTAATACCACTTTCGGATATTTTAACAAAATCATCAGGAATGACATTGAACAAATCAATAGAGGTTTGAATATTGACTTCAAATGTAGTCAAATCTCGGTTATTCACACCAACGATGTCAATATTTTTATGTAATTTTTCTAATTCTTTTTCAGAATGAATTTCCATTAAAACACCTAAGCCCAATGATTTGGCAAATGTAGCCAATTTTCCCAATTTTTTTTGGCTCAAACATTCCGCTATTAACAAAATAGCAGATGCTCCTATTGATTTGGCTTCTAATATTTGGTATTCATCTATTACAAAATCCTTCCTCAAAATTGGCGTTTCATTGAATTGACGAGCTTCTGTTAAATCTTCATTTGTACCTTTAAAAAAACGATTATCCGTCAAAACAGACAATCCAGAAGCACCAGCCGAGGCATAACCTCGTGTAACAATAGCTGCTGACGAATGTGTATTAATATCTCCTTTTGATGGAGAATGTCTTTTAAATTCGGCAATAATTCCAGATTTATCTGGTCGAAGCAAGTAATCTTTTAATGAAGATGTTGGTTCATTAAAATAACGACTTTTTTCTAGTTGAATTATCGGAAATGCTTCCTTTTTAGCAGTAAC
>CAKZLT010000324.1 GCA_937127195.1 uncultured Saprospiraceae bacterium | reverse complement strand
TATCATCATGCTGATGTGTAAATTTGAAAATTTGTTATTCTAAACTATATAAAAATGGCTTAAAACCTAAGAACTAACCTATTTTCAAATCTTAATTCTACTACTTTACATTCTAAAAATCCTCAATATCTCAAAACATGCTTATACCTACAAATATTATCACCGAAACTATTCAAACTCGTCGCTACTTGCACCAACATCCAGAATTATCTTATCAAGAGGTTGAAACAGGAAAATATATCGCTCTTCAACTCCAAAAAATGGGTATTGAACACGAACATGGTGTGGCTGACAATGGTGTTGTCGCTTTAATTCAAGGCAAAAATCCCAATAAAAAAGTCATTGCATTGCGAGGAGACATCGACGCATTGCCAATTACAGAAGCTAATGACGTGCCTTATAAGTCAAAAAATGAAGGTGTAATGCACGCTTGTGGGCATGATGTTCACACTTCTTCTTTACTCGGTACTGCTAAAATTCTGAAAGCACTAGAACAAGAATTCGAGGGAACGGTCAAGCTTATTTTTCAGCCAGCCGAAGAAATGATGCCTGGAGGTGCTTCTATTATGATAAAAGAAGGTGTGCTTGAAAATCCAACACCAACTGCTATTTTTGGGCAACACGTTCACCCGCCATTAGAAGCAGGAAAAATCGGTATGAAGGGCGGAATGTATATGGCTTCTGCCGACGAAATTTACGTTTCGGTCAAAGGGCAAGGCGGACACGGCGCGTTACCACACGATTGTATCGACCCGATTCTTATTACGGCTCATATTCTTACCGCATTGCAACAAGTCATTAGTCGTCGCGCTAATCCAACTTCTCCAAGCGTTTTGACTTTTGGCAAAATCAATTCGACAGGCGGTTCTACTAATGTGATTCCTAATGAAGTTAAATTAATGGGAACATTTAGAGCGATGAATGAAAAATGGCGTTTTGAAGCACATGATATTATGAAAAAAATGGCAGAAAGCATGGCAGAAGCAATGGGCGGAAGTTGTGATTTTAGTATTGTAAAAGGTTATCCATTTTTACATAATGACGAAGCTCTTACCAAAAAAGTAAAAGCAAGAGCAATCGCTTATCTCGGCGCAGAAAATGTGGTGGATTTGCCTATCAGAATGACTGCCGAAGACTTTTCTTATTACTCTCAAGTTATGCCTGGAACATTTTATAGATTAGGAACAGGCAACGCAGCCAAAGGTATTACATCTCCCGTTCATACAACTACTTTTGATATTGATGAAAAAGCATTAGAAGTAAGTACAGGAGTGATGGCGTGGCTTGCGATTCAGGAGCTTTCTGAATAAAAAAAAATTATTTTTATTTTTATTCAAAATAAACTTCAAAAAATTTGCAGATTAAAAATGTTGCCGTATATTTGCATCGCTGTTGAAGGAACGGCAACTAAAAAGCAATAAAAAAAAGTTTTTTAGGAACTAATTTTAAATTGTTTTAGTTGTTCTGAATACATCAAAAACGTCTCCATAGCTCAGTTGGTTAGAGCATCTGACTGTTAATCAGAGGGTCCAAGGTTCGAGTCCTTGTGGGGACGCAAAAATACAAGCCATTCAGAAATGAATGGCTTTTTTTGTTTCTGAAAAGACTAAAAAAGTAAAAGAGTCATTCTGCATGGAATGACTCTTTTTTTGTTAGGCCTAATTTTTTAAGTTAAAAATTTGAAATCCTAATTATCTATACGCGTTTACTTTTATCCAAGTACATAACAAAAAAAAGACTTCCCTAAATGGGAAGCCTGACATGCTTACAATTACGCTGTCGCATTATAAATGCAACTTCTTAAGTTTCTTTATATTGAGGTATTATTCTAATCTTGTAATTATAGACGCGATGCTATCTGTTCAGTCACTTTATAACGCGTCAATTTATTAATAAACACAAATTTAATTTTTTAAATAGATAAAACCCTTTCTTTTAGGCATTTAAGACCTATACATGACAAATAACAGGCAAAAATGTTCAAAAAATGACCCTTATCAGTAGATTGTATATTGTACTCCTGTAACATACTTAGAGCTTTTCGTTTGTCGAAACGGAAAGAACTGTGTTATTCTATCCGTATAATCATCCATATTTCGGTCATATTTCAATTCTAAGACTGCCGCATTAAAGTCTTGCACTGTGTATCTTGTAAATCGTTGGGCAAACATCAAAGAGAAATAACGAATGCGCTCATCAATCGTGACTCTAAATTTTCCGTCACTTGTACCATAATAAGAACGATGATAAGAATTCATAATAATAGGCTGCAATCGTCCAGGGGCATCACTGAGTTCATTGACAATTCGAGTCAAGAAACGAAGATTATCTAAATCAAAATCATCAATTCGGATAATTTTTTTTGTTCCCAATTCATTGATTCTTCCTTTTACTTCAAAGTGTGGTTTTTCGATTTTTGTTTCATCAAAGTTATACCAACGAACTCGATATTTCTTGCGTTCGGCAACGCCATTTACATTATCCCAATAACTGGAAAGCGTCGAAGTGTCAAAATATATGTTATTGATTTGACGGTCAGGATATATCTTTTTGAAAGAAGCGGGGTGCATCTTCACCGCCTGTTCTAAGATACTCGGCGCGTAGTCATACATTTTATATTTTCTCTCGTAACGCATCTGAATTTTTTTATGGGTTGGTTAGTTGCGGGTTGCGGGTTCGCTATTTTGTGAACTAGTAGCGGTAGCGAACCCGCAACTGGCAATCCGCAACTCTAATACCCTTTAACCTCTTTTCCTCTTATTTTTAGAGTAGAACCCAATTCTATTCTATGCAAAACCTTGACAGCCTTTGCATTATAATCCTCTACAACTATCTTGCTTCCGCCATATTCAGGCTTTTTTTGATAGGCTGCAAACCCTCTTTTACAGTTTTCTAAATCTATTTTTTGAATCGTCAATCGGGACATATCTTTTGATACTACGCCAATATCGGTATCTTTAATCTCAATATAATTAACCGTCACTTTCGACTCTTCGCCAACACTCAAACCATTATCAGCAGCTTGCTCAATCTTTACATGGTCTAGCGCGACTTCACTTCCCAACAATTCGACACCAACTAAAGCATTTGCAAAAAAGTGCGTTCTTTTAATAAGACCTTTCGAGAACTTAGTAACTAGTCCGTTTCTTTTATTTTCATTAAAATTACAATCCACTAACTCAAAATCCGAACTCATAATGCTCAGGCTTTCGGGTGCTTTGCTATATGAAAAACTACAATTGTTAAAAGCAATCTTTGAATTATAAACGGTTACACCTCCTGGCAGCCACCAACTATTGTAATTTAAGTTATTAGAACCTACAAATAAAGTGTTTTTAAAGGTAGAAAGTGAAGGAATATCCAATAATAGTAACCCATTTACATCTCTAAAGATAATTGGTTGGTCAATGTTTCCATTTGATTGAATAGCTGATTTTGATAAAAATTTTGCGCCACGTTTGAAGTTCAATTCCGTTCCAGCAGGAATGTTTACAGTATAACCTTCTGGAATTACAATATCTGTACTGATATTATAATTTCCTTTTTTGAAGGCAACTAATTTCCCTCGAACATCATACATAGAGTTCGATTGAATCTTTTTATTTTTAAAAAGCTCCTGAGAAGGAACGCTTGCTTCAGGTGCATTCCAAAATGACAATTCAGAATAAAAAAGGCTATCAATACCAGGCAATTTATAAAATAAATATGCTGCATCCCTCTTTGCTGATACATCAGAATACTTAGGAGGAAGTCCCGAAAGATTAGTATTCAGAAGTGGTTGATTATTGATTGTATCTCTAATTTCGGTTGGCAGCGTACCAAAACCACAAATTTGAACAGGCAAACCATGAAAATTGGTTACCTTGATATTTACTTTTCCATTAGAATATCCTTTGATTTTTGCTTGAATAGATATATCGTTCTTCGGCATCAAATGCGCTCGAATATTCTTAGCATTTTTCAGAATACTAGAAGCATCATAAGCATAATCAGAAAACTCTTTTCTGATAAATTGCTGTCTTCGTAAGGCTTCTTGCTCCACATCTAACAAGAAATTTGAAATGTATTTTTTAGTAGAATACTGATGTAAATATTCACAATATTTCGTAATAAATTGCTCATTAGTAAACAAATGCATATATAAATTATAGTCCTGTGCATTTGGATTATAAAGGTTGTGACCAATAAAAGGACGCTTGCGATATGGTTTTACTTCTAGCCCGAAGCCACTCATTCCGACAGGTTCGAGTTTGCTTTTGACAGGATTATAATAATATCGTTGGTCGTGCCAATCCAAACTCTGATAAGCCTGCATGACATCCATAATAGCAAAATATTTTGCCATTAAATCCACATCAAAAATCAATTCTGCTGACTCTAAACTGTATTTATATTGATGCATTAGCTGTTGCGCTAATGTAAAATGTTGCTTTAATTCATCTGATAGACCAACTTTATTTGATTTATAAGGTTCTATTTCGGCAGCATCAAAAGCATTGATATAGTCATTTTTAGTTTTTGTTGGCTGACCAAATTCGTCTATTTGAGCCTGAACATTATACCAAAAAGCATCTTCTGTAAATCGAACAACAGGACCTTCTGGTCGCTTATGAAAAGTTGCCATTTGAATATCTGGGCTTTCTTCAAAAGCATAAATACCTCTATTTCGATTGTTTAATCGAAGCTGCAAAAAGTCATATCTTGCAGCAATTACGCCTTCTTTACGTAACAATTGATGATAGACCCATTCCCTCAAAAAATTCTTAGAAGCAGGATTATATATAGAAAATGACTTCATTTGTTGCCAAGCATAAGGGTCATCTACTTTTATTTTGTAAGACCATTTGTCACCTTGCAAATGATATAATCGATTCCCTTTTAAGCGCGTATCTACATTAATTTTTTGGTTTCCATCATCAATTTTAGCGTTTACCCAGTCGTTATCATTCGTCAGTAAAATTCCCGTTTTTAATGCATTTTCTCGTTTTTTGCGAACTTTTACCATGTCTTGTTCGGCTATTTCGAGGTGAAAGGTCTTTGGAGAGAAAGGCTCAATATTTAACTTATTAGCCGAAGAAGAACGTTTTTCTATTTTTAAATCATCAAAATAGATAGGTGTATTTCCATTAGAATAAACGAAAATTTCAATAGTTTTGACACCTCTTTCAGGAACGTTAAAGGATAATTCAATCATTTCCCAACCTTCCTTATTTTTAGAAGAAGCCAAATCTTCCCGTTTTTCAAAACCGCTATCTTTATTTCCTTTTACAACCAATTCACCGCCCGTTGTTCCTGTTCTATATCTATACACCGATACTCGATAACGGTCGCCACCTGTCGGTGCTCTTAATATATATTGAATTCCTGTTGATTCGTTCCGATTAGTTTTTGATGAAAAATTGCCCTTATAAGCTTGTTCATTGCTTTGAGTTTGAGCATTTTTGAAAACGTAGCCCTGAGAAACAAAAACATCTCCACGGATATACTCTGCATCACAAGAAATTATCCCTTCTTGACCTGTTCCCCAATAAGGAATAAAAAAACTCAATACAAAGTACAACAATATCAACAGTACCGCTGCACCTGTGGCATACCTGCCATAGATTGCCCATTTTGAAGGCTGTTGCGATGTGTCTGATATAATCATGTTTTAGTTTTTAGCTTAATTTTTATTGATAATAATACTATCTAAGTGAAGAAAAATCAAAGAAGTTATAAGGTCTTTTTATTAAACAATTAAGTCTGGCTGATCAACAATTGATAATGTAGTCAACTCGGATAAAGCTGTAATGGCATTTTTCGCCTTTTCTATTTCCTGTATGTCTTTTGCTTTACAGATATACGCCAAATCTAAACCAGAACCTAAAGTATCCAAACGCTTCAATTCGACATAGTGAAAGGTTTCGGATAAGATTTGATTGATTTTTTCTAAATCATTGACATCCGTACTAATATTAACATAGAGTTTATCTTCCGATTTGAACTCTGTTCTTCCTTCTATCATCTTAGAAATGTATAGCATTAATAAGATAAAAGTCATTGCTACAATCCCCAAAAGCGATTGATTTGCACCAGATGCTAATCCGATTCCAATAACTAAAAATAGAAAAGTCAACTCTTCTGGGTCTTTAATCGCGGCTCTAAAACGAACAATCGACAATGCACCAACCAACCCTAATGATAAGGCAATCGAAGATTTAACGATAGTAATAATCAACATGGTCGTCAAACCTAATGGCATGAAATTGCTCGAAAATCGTTTGCGATTGGTGATTGAATTTCCATAGCGAATGTAATAAATTCGTAAAACACTCGTCAAAAGCCCCACTACTATTATATTAACCAGAAAATCTTGAAAAACGATAGCATTATTAAACTCTTCTAAATATTGTTCAAAACGTAGCATTGGCGTTTTTTGTATTTTGTTAAAGGTCTATTATATATTAAATATAATCATATTTCATAATAGAATACAAATATACACAATAAATCGTATTACATTTTTATGACATAAGTAAAAATTGAAATTTATTCTAAAATACAATCATTGAATATATTCCAAAAGAAGCACTTAGTAATGTCCAAAAAAATAACTTCGTCATTTGAGCGGCTATTTTTTGGACATTACTAAGAATTATTCCGTTATCAATAATTTCAACACAGCGCTTTCCTCGCCAGAAGTTATTTTTACAAAATAAACACCGTGGTCAGCATCCAAATTCAATGCTGTTTTATCTATATGGTCATAATTTTTATTAAAAATAACTTTACCTACGGCATCCATTACACTAATTTCAACCTCTTGATACATTTGACTTAAGTCAACTTGCACCAACCCTTGAGACGGATTTGGAAACATTTGAATCGCATTCTCAAAAACATTTATGGTATTCACCATAATCACTTCTTTACAAGCAGAAGTATCTATACAACCATCATTGCTCGTTACCTCAACTGCATAATGACCACTTACAGTTGCTGTAAAACTCGGATTAGTAGCTCCTGCAATTGGTGCATTACCATTGTCGCAATCTAGCCATTGATACGTCGAACTTATTGCTGTCGAAGTCAACATATTGTTATTTTGATTAACATTTGTAATAGGAAATGGCTTAATTGTCAAGTTAATAATAATTACACTATCACAACCAACCGAATTAGGTATCTTATCTAAATAAGAATCGCCAACCGTCCATGTAAAATTCCCACTTGGAGAAGTATAACTTCCGCAAGCTGTTACATTAATAGTAGCTGTTGTATTATTAATCGTCACATCATAGGTAATTGTACTATCACAACCTTCGGCATTCGTCAAAGTTTCTGTGTAAATCCCTGTACTTGTCCAAGTATAGTTACCACTTTGAGTCGTATAACTTGCGCATTCGACGGCAGTTATTGTATTGGAAGTAGGATTTCCAATACTCAAGTTAATCGTAATAATACTATCACAACCGCCATATCCAGCAATTGTATCCACATAATTTCCTGATGTTGTCCAAATATTTCCGCTCGGAGAAGTATAACTTCCACAGCCAATTGGGTTGATTGTCGTACTATTAGAATTCGCTCCGACCACCAAATTAGTAGTAATAATACTATCACAGCCTGCAAAACTACCGCCAACGATTGTATCCAAATACGTTCCTGTGCTTGTCAAAATATTTCCAGTAGGAGAAGTAAAACTACCACCACAGAGTCCAGCGGTTTGAGAAGAAAAAGCATTTTTGGAATAAGCTGTGAAGTTAGAAGTTGCTCCCGTTAATGAAAAATTATTCATCGTACCATCTATATTTCCTTTACTATCTGTTGCCGAAGTAATACCTATATTATTGCCGCCGCTTGTACCTTGATTAAATTCATAACACAACGCTAAACCAGTACTATTCAAATCTACTGAACAGGCATTATACAAAGTACTTACATCAGATGCCGACAAGTTTTTGTTCCACAAACAAACGTCGTCCAATTTTCCATCCAAGTAAAAATTAGGCGAACTAAAGGGCAAATATCCAATACTTAAAGCCGCGTTCGTATTGGTAATCGTTCCAGTTGCAGCAACGGAACTCACAAAAACGCCATTGTGATACAACCTCGCAGTTGTGCCATCGTAAGTATAAGCGAAGTGATTCCAAGTATTCAATACCAAACCACCATATACTATATCATGGTCAACTCCATTACTATTCTTAAAGCGTGCTTCTACCGAAGTAGCATTCAAATGCAAAATATAAAAATCGGCATTACTATCGTTTCTAAATCCCACCATTCCGTCAAAGTTAGGATAACCAGGAGCGGTATTTCTGGGGTAAACCCAAAAAGAAATCGCCATATTACCATTTGCTATCTGAGCAGAAGCATTTGGGACACTAACATAATTATTGATACCATCAAAATCTAAGGCATTTTGAGCTGTCGTTTGGAAGAGAAAACAACAAAATAATAATCCAGTAGAAAGTAGTCTTAAGTAAAAATGTTTCATATTTTTTTGATTTTGGTTTACATTCCTTATAAAAATACAAATATCTTTTTACCAATAATCAAATTACTGAAATTTATTCGAGGGCTTCTAAGTTACAAGCTATCAGTTGCGAGTATTTTGAATTTAGAACCGTAGAAGTAACTATCATCCAATGCTTCTTTCATTAAAAAAACCGTAATTTCGCGTTTATTCCAATTCATCATTTTTAAAATAAAAAAAATGTCTTTTAAGAATTTAGGGCTTTCGCCATCTTTGCTTCGTGCTTTGGATAAGCTGAATTACAAACAGCCAACGCCTATTCAAGAAAAGGCTATTCCGCCTATTTTGGCAGGAAAAGACGTGTTGGGTATCGCTCAGACGGGTTCTGGAAAGACGGCTAGTTTCGCTTTACCTACTTTGATGAATTTGCAGAAAGATACACGATTGCGCAATCGTTGCGTCAAAGTTTTGGTGTTAGTTCCGACGCGAGAATTGGCGGTACAGGTCAATGAAGTATTTCATCAGTTTGGGCGTGTAATAGAGAATCACGTTCGAACACTAGCCGTTTTTGGAGGTGTATCAATTAATCCGCAAATGCAGAAGCTCCAAAACGTTCACATTCTGACGGCTACGCCTGGGCGATTATTGGAATTGATAGAAAAGAAAGCGGTCAAATTATCAGATGTTCAGACTCTGATTTTGGATGAAGCGGACAAAATGTTGAATAAGAGTTTTGAGAAAGAATTTCAAAGTATTCTAAAATTATTACCTAGAAAACGACAAAACTTACTCTTTTCGGCTACGCTTTCTAAGGATTTGGAAGGAATCAGAGAGGTGCTTTTGAAAGAGCCTACGGTTATCAAAATCGAACCTAAAAAAACTAATATTGAGTTAATTAACCAATCCGCTTACTTGGTAACAGATGCTAAAAAAGGTCCTTTATTGCGTTATTTGATTAAAAATAATGATTTCAAGCAAGTTTTAGTTTTTGCATCTTCGACTTACAAGGTGGATAATATTGTCAATAAATTGAAGAAAAACGGTGTGGATGCTTTTGCAATTCATAGCGGCAAAAGCCAAAGCGCGCGAACGAATGCACTGGCTCATTTTAAGGCTGGAAAGGTACAAGCATTGGTTACTACGGATTTATTAGCTCGCGGAATTGATATTGAATTTTTGCCCTGTGTGGTAAATTATGAATTACCGCGTTCACCTAAGGATTTCATTCATAGAATTGGAAGAACAGGTCGAGCAGAAAACCCTGGTCAAGCGATTACTTTGGTTACAGAAAAGGATTTGCCACACTTCAAAACCATTCAAAAGAAAATGGGAAAATGGGTAGATTTATCTTATAGCGAAGAGATTAACCTGCATGGATATTGATTTTTTTTAAAAAGTAAGGGAGTAGGCAAAAATTTTCACGTATTGATTTCAGACCGTGTCGATTTTCAAAACGGACACGGTCTCATAAGTTCAAAATTTGAAACCCTAATTATTTATACGCGTTTACTTTTGTCCAGATACTTAGTACCGTGTTTCAAAAGTTTATTTACAATTTAAAAAGCCACCAAACAGCCGCAATACTCAATACCATCGCTCCTAATCCAATCCAAATCACATTAATAAAAGGACTATCACCAAGAAGTATAGCTCCAAGTGCAGGTCCTGTTGCTCGACCAGCCATATTGACGATTGTACCAAGCGAAACGACTTTTCCACTAGCATCAAATTGCGTTTGTATTTGCTGAAAAAAGGGAATCAAAAATGCCCAACACCCACCAATTACACAAAGAGAAAGGAGATAAATCAAAGGAATATTTCCAAACCAAAGTAAAACAATTCCTGACATCATTATGAAAGAACCTGCGACAATTGGCGTTTTGAGTCCTTTTTTTTCGCCTATCTTCATCACCAAAAAACCGCCTAAAAGGGAGGCTAAACTACTAATACCTAATGACCAGCCCATAAAACTAGTCGAAAGTCCAGCCGCTTTTCCGATGCGTTCGCAATATGTCCAGACGGTTCCGCCGCCCATAGTCATCGCAAAATAAGCAAATAATCCTAATAAAACGGCTTTGTTATTAAGCAACGTTTTTAGCGGGATCATGGCTTTAGTCTCGGTTTTCTGCTCTAAATCTTGAATGAAAAACGTTCCTATTAATGAAACAATACTCATAAAAACCAATGAAAGAAAGCCAACGCTCACGCCGCCCATAGCCATCAAATAGGGCAGAGCAATCAAAATCACAGTTGCCCAAGCGCAATACACTAAAACATAAACACCAAATGCTTTTATTGGATTTTTGAGTCCTGAGAAAATCGCTAATGAACTCGCATAAA
The DNA here is from genome assembly GCA_937127195.1 of uncultured Saprospiraceae bacterium. GTDB lineage: Bacteria > Bacteroidota > Bacteroidia > Chitinophagales > Saprospiraceae > CAKZLL01. The sequence continues at coordinate 4,643 of CAKZLT010000324.1, read as the reverse complement.
TCAATCCACCAAAAATACCACTCAAAAATCGAAAGCCCAACATCAATTCAGCGTTTGTTCCAAAAATTGAACAAACATCAAATAACATTAAGCCAATTAAGGCAACTTGAAGTACTTTGACTAGTTGATACTTACCAATCAGCAGCGTTGCAATAATGCCTCCGACAACCATTCCAGAGATATTAATTGCCGAAATCCAGCCAATCATCTCTCTATCAAAACCATTTTCATCGACAATTGCACCAACTAATATTGGTAAAATGGTCGCAAATCCAAGTCCTGTATTTGCAATATAACTATTGATAATTATTTTGTGTCGTTCGTTTATTTTCATAGTTTTTTTTTGACGGTGAACGGACGGCTGCGCCTTGACGGTGGACGCGTCAAGTTGCAAATTAAACAAAAAAGCCAACTCCGAATAAATCAGAATTGGCTTTAAAAAAACAATAAAAGGCTAAAACTCCGTCAGCGAAGCGTCCGTCAAGGCGAAGCCGTCCGTCAACCGTATTAAATAGCTCTATTCACATCCCAAGCCTCTAAATAATCAGCTACTCGGCGTAAAAACGAGCCACCCAACATTCCATCTACAACTCTATGGTCATAAGAAAGAGATAAAAACATTTTCTGACGAATTGCGATAATGTCACCGTATTCTGTTTCGAGTACAGCCGGCATTTTGCGAATTGCACCAACTGCCAAAATCGCTACTTGCGGCTGATTAATAATAGGTGTTCCCATTACATTTCCGAAAGTACCCACATTCGTCAATGTAAACGTACCGCCTTGAATATCATCAGGTTTAAGTTTATTAGCCCTTGCTCTTCCAGCCAAATCGTTTACACTTTTTGCCAAACCTGCAAGACTCTGGAAGTCAGCATTTTTGATAACAGGAACAATCAAATTTCCTGTTGGCAAAGCTGCTGCCATTCCGATATTAATATCTTTTCTTAGAATGATTTGCGTGCCATCTATTGATGCATTCACACCAGGGAAATCTTTAATGGCTCTTGTTACCGCTTCTACAAAAATTGGAGTATAAGTGATTTTTTCGCCATAACGTTCCTGAAATGCCTTTTTATTTTTGTTTCTCCAATTGACCACATTAGTCATATCTGCCTCTACAAAAGAAGTAACATGCGGCGAAACGTGCTTAGACATAACCATGTGGTCAGCAATCATTTTGCGCATTCTGTCCATTTCTACTATCTCCACATTTCCACTTCTATTGACTGGAGGAGCAGTCATTTTAGGTGCTGCAGCAGCAGGTTTTGGTGAAGATTGAGTCTTTGAAGCAGGTTGAACTTTTGGTGTAGGTTGCTCTTTTGGAGCAGTTGATTTATTTTCAAGATAAGACAAAATATCTTGCTTGGTAACGCGTCCATTTGAACCAGAGCCTTTGATTTGCTCCAACTCAGAGATAGCAAGACCTTCTTCTTTTGCAATATTTTTGACTAAAGGAGAGTAAAAACGAGATGCTTCACTCATATCTAAATTAGCCGTAGATGCTTCTTTTTCGACTGATGCTGCGGTATGACTTGCCGTTTCAGTAACATCTGGAATATCAGCCAAATCATCTTCTCCGCCTTCTCCATCAGTACTAAGAATAGCGATGACCGTACCTACTTTGACGACATCTCCTTCATTAAACAAAACCTCTTTAATGACTCCATCAACTGGAGAAGGTACTTCCGAATCGACCTTATCTGTTGCAATTTCTAGAATTGTTTCGTCAGCTTCTACAGAGTCTCCTATTTGCTTACTCCAAGTCAAAATAGTCGCCTCCATAATACTTTCACCCATTTTGGGCATCACCAATTCAACCGTTGTCATATATTATATTTTTTGGCTCTTTATGATTTTATGTGGTCATTCAAAAAAGACCATCTACTTAACTTTCTAGTTTCTAGCTTTCTAGTTTCTGCTACCGCTGTTAATCGAAACAGCGGTAGCAGAAACTAGAGTCCAGTAACTAGGTGATTTGAAAAAAAGTGAAGTTTTAGACAAACCACATAAAATCATCAAGAACCTATTTTTTCCGTTTTTGGGTTTCTATTTTTTTATAAAAAAACCTAAAAACGTCCTTTTAAATAGCCTTTAGCAATTTTGACAAAATTATATTTCGTAAAATTATTATGAAGCAAGAATGATTTTCAAAACAAGAAAAAACTACGAATTGCGAATATTCGCGAATATTATATTGTTTTACTTAGTTAAGATAATATCATAACCTACTCACTTTCAGTACGATATGGACAAATTTACATTATTTTATCAATATTTTAATATAAATTTCCTTAAAATGTTCAAAGCAATTCCAGTTGTGCGCTCAATATTTTTCAATCGATTTTTAGTCCCTTTCACCAATACCGCCTTTACATTTTCATGGTTTCCTACTGCGACCCAAATAGTTCCAACAGGTTTTTCGGGTGTTCCGCCCGTAGGGCCAGCTATACCAGAAACAGCAATTGCATAATCTGTATTTAATGTTTTCAAGCCTCCTTGTACCATTTCGATTACCGTAGCTTCACTTACTGCCCCATGCGCTGCTAGAGTCTCCTCCTTCACACCTAACAAATTGGTTTTCAACTCATTACTATACGCTATAATACTTCCTTTAAAATAAGCAGATGCTCCCGCAACAGAAGTTATTCGATGTGCAACCAAGCCTCCTGTACAGCTTTCTAGCGTTCCGATAGTTACATTTTTTTCTTTACAAAGCTCTCCTAATACCAATTCTAGCGTTTCATCTTCGTATCCAAATATCAAATCACCTAGTTTGTTTTCTATTTCAACGACTTTTTTATTTAAAAAATCATTCAAAAAACCTTCATCTTCACCTCTTGCGGTTAGTCGTAATCGAACCTTCGCAAGGCTAGGTAAATAAGCTAACTTAACAAAATCTGGCAAGCCTTCTTCTATGTCTGCGACTAAATTTGCGATTTCGGATTCGCCTTTTCCAGAAGTCAAAATAGTTCGATGAACAATCGGTTGCGTTCTGAATTGTGTAATCAACTTCGGAATAACTTCATGTTCCATGAGGTATTTCATCTCATAAGGTACACCAGGCATTGATACGTAAACCTTTCCGTTTTTCTCAAACCACATTCCTGGGGCTGTTCCCATTTCGTTGGTTAGCATCGTACAATTGGCTGGCAAATAGCATTGTTCGCGGTGCGACTCGTTCGCTTCCCTTCCTAATTGCTTAAAAAAACCTTGTAATCGCGCCCACATTTCTTCATTAAAAACCAAATCTACCCCAAAATATTCCGCCAATACTTTTTTGGTAATATCATCTTTGGTTGGTCCAAGTCCACCTGTGAGTAATATAATATCTGCGCGTTCTGCGGCGTGTTGTAGGCTAGTATAAATTGAATTCCTAGTATCACTGACTGTCGAAATTTCAGTTACTTCTATTCCAACAGCATTTAATTGTTGCCCCATCCATGCCGAGTTGGTGTCAATAACTTGCCCAATCAGAATTTCGTCTCCTATGGTAATTATATGTGTGTGCATTTTTTGTGTTTTATAGTATAAAAAATCTAGCTTCTGGTTTCTAGAAACCAGTCTCCAGCAGAATGCTCAAAAGTAAATGTTTTTTATAAAAATCGTTTTCATTAATTTTAACCAAAGTGGTAACTTTTTTTTTATTTAAAAAAAAAGTTACTTTAAATCCATTCAAAACGCTTTAATATTGAATACCTGTTTTTTTTTTAACCTTTATAAAATATTTTTTATGAAAAGATTAACTCTAATTACCTTCTCTTTCCTTTTCTGTTCGGTCTTAATATATGGTCAAACGAGCAAAGGCATCAAGATTTACACTAATTATTTTTCGGATAGTTATTCGATTAATCATACTCAGGGAACTCAAATAACGAGAGAGGATAGAGATTTTAATAGCTTAGGCTCAATGTCTGTCGGTTATATTTGGCAAAAAAATGACCGAAAATGGTCAGAATTGGAATTTGGTTGGGCGTTTGACCAATCGGAATATACAATAGGAAGTAATAATCGCCTAATAACCGCAGGTGAAAAAATGAATACAACGATGCTTTCTTCTCGTTATGAATGGCAATATCAGTTATTGGGAAATGAATCTGTTTCCTTTAATTTGGGTGCTGGCACGCAGCTTTATTGGCTCAATAACTCTTATACTCCAATGATAAGTGCATTTTTCCCTTATTATTCTAGTAAAGTATCTCTTCGTTTTGCGGCTGTTCCTCGTGTATTATTTCATTTTGAGCGATTTGCTTTGGATATTAATTTGCCCATTACTTTAGCGCAAGCAGGATTTACATTGACTAGGGTGGAAAATCCTGTGCTTCGTCCAGAAGAGCGTAGTAATAATGGTTTTGATTTTGAATTATTTGCGCCTAAAGATTGGATTCAAGCCAGAATTGGTATTTGGTGGTATTTGTAAAGATTGACTTTTCTAAAAAATATTGAGTTGTTTTTGATGGGTAATTCAGTTTTTCGCAATGATAAAAAACATTTGCGAAAGCTGAATTACCTTTTTGTGTAAGTACGTGAGCAGAAGTAAGTGAAGAAAAATAAATATGTTGTACCATTAGACTTTATTCTAAAATGGTTTTGTAATGAATGGAAATTTAGATTTTAAATCTAATCAAGGCGGTAAAAGCGGA
>CAKZLT010000323.1 GCA_937127195.1 uncultured Saprospiraceae bacterium | reverse complement strand
CCTACTCCCTTACAAAAAGCCCCAAAGGGGTGAAACATCACAGCATTGGGGCTTGTCCCAATGAATTTAAATATGAAAAATCCCACTCGTCAACCCAGAGTTGGCGCAATACACGTCACCTATTCAAAATTAATTAATGGCTATCGTTTATCATTCATCGGGACAAGCCCCAATGCTGTGATATTTCACCCCTTTGGGGCTTCTTTGCCTTAACTCTATAGCTATTACGTTTACCGCCAGCCATTTTTGGAAACTTTTGTCAAAGAACCTATTTCTTTAAATAAGTAACATACAACGTCATTCCCATAAAATAAACAATCATTAAATGCGCTAATATAGAAAGCCAACTACTAATATCAGGGAATTGGAAAAATGCAATAAACAACACACCAAAAGTAATAGCTGATGCGCCAATATTCCACCATTTGAAATCTTGAGTTCGGCTCGGATAAGGGTACTTCCACGGTACAAAATGAAGAATCGCAATGATTATAATCAAAATAAGATTAACCATCTGAGAGAAATCCGAAACGAGGTAGAAGTAAAAACCAACGACATTCCACATTACAGGAAAACCTTCAAAGTAAAAATCTTCTGTCATATAGCTCGTTTTACCATAATAATAGGTCGCAGACAAAAGAATAGCACTAATACCAATCATTTTTATATTAAAATCGCTCGGTAAAATATCACTTTGGTAAATAAAATAAGCTGGAATGACAGCATAAGTCAAAAAGTCAATTACATGATCAATCGAGTTTCCATCAAAATTAGGTAATACTTCTTTGACCTTAAAAAGGCGGGCAAAAGTACCGTCAATCCCATCAACGAATAAGGCAATCACTAACCAAAGCATTGCCATTTTGAAATCCTTTGCTTGTACTGCTAGAATAGCCAAAAATGCAAAGATGATACCCGAAGCGGTTAAAAGATGAACGCTCCATGCGAGTAATTTAGCTGTTAAAGTGTGTTTTTTCATTGAGTTCATTTATCTATTTTAATAAGTTAATTTTAACTGTTTTTTATTAAAAAATGCTTTTGATAGTTTGGTTCTATATTTTTGAAAAATTGCTTACTTTATTTAGTGAAATGTATAAAAATAGAGTATGCTTATTTTCAGAGGTATAGTTAAATAATAAATTTAGAATCAATTAATAACATTTTATAAAAAAAACTATATATTACCGAGCAAACAAAATTTCAGTAATAATAAATAATAGTCACTACAATATTTTTTTTATTGAAAAAGTTATCTAACTTGAAAATAATTTTGTAGAATTACGGAATATAATTCTTTTTTATAAAAATTCACTTAAAACCTTTGGAATCGATGGATTTGATATTGCTTTTTCAAGAAGTAGCAGATACTGCTGCTGCTGCGGAGAAATTTAGTTTATTTAAAATTATCAGCTCAGGCGGTATTTTAGGAATCATTATCGTTGTAACGATATTTATCCTATTAGCTTATGCTGTATATATTTTCGTAGAGCGTTATTTGACTATTAAGGCAGCCGCTCAGATAGACGAAAATTTCATGTACAATATTAGAAATAATGTACAAAGAGGAAATATTGAAGCGGCACTTCAACAGTGTCAGAGTGCAGATTCTCCGATTGCTCGTATGATTGAGAAAGGTTTACAACGTATCGGAAAACCTTTAAGAGATATTAATACAGCAGTAGAAAACGTAGGTAATTTGGAGGTTATTAAGTTAGAAAAGAACCTTTCTGCTCTAGCAACTATCTCAGGTGCTGCACCGATGATTGGTTTCTTTGGTACTGTAACAGGTATGATTGGCGCGTTTTTTACGATGGCAACACAAGATAACGTTTCACCTACGGCATTGGCAGGTGGTATTTATCAGGCATTGATTACTACAGCATTCGGGTTGATGGTAGGTATTATTTCCTTTATTGGTTTTAACTACTTAGTGGCATCTGTTCAGAAAGTAGTTTTCAAAATGGAAGCTTTATCAATGGAGTTTATTGACTTATTAGAGCAACCAGCATAACCATTTTATTTCTATTTAGAACAGAGATTAATAGACCGCGCTATGCGCTAAGAAAAAAGAGACGCTTTTATTAGTCGTTTTTCGTAAAATCGTTAATTAAGCTAAATAGTTATTTCTATTAAAAAAATTCAATAAATCTTATTATGGGATTAAAGAAGAGAAATAAGGTTAATGCTGAATTTAATATGTCTTCATTAACTGATATTATATTTTTGTTACTTATCTTTTTCATGTTGACATCGACTTTAGTAAGTCCGAATGCATTGAATTTGAAGTTGCCAGGTTCTGATTCGAAGACCGTAGCACCTTCTACTATTTCGGTATCGCTTACGTCTGATGGTGCTTTTTTTGTAAATAAAGGAAGTATTAATTCGGCTGAATTATACAGTAAAATAAAATCAGAGCTATCTAAAGAGAAAGAGCCACAAAAAGCAACTATCGTTATTAATGCGGAAGTTGGAACTCCGATTGAGTATGTTGTGGAAATTATGGATGTAGCTCGAAGACTCAAAGTAGGTGCTATTCTGGCAACAGAACCACTTAGTAAATAGAGTTACTCACTAAATTTTCTTAAAAAAAAGTTAATATTTAGTGGTACTTACACCAAAGACACATTTAATTGCGTCTTTGGTGTAAGTAGTTATAATCAAGAAAATTAAAAAGATATATATGAGCGCGAAAGAAATAAAGTATGACCGAAATGGAAAGGTTATTTCGGGAATTGTGACTGCAATCTTTGTTGCATTGCTTTTTATGTCATTTGGTACACCCGAAGAGCTAGAAGAGGAACTTAAAGCTCCTCCAATTACGATTTCTTTTGGTGCGGAGGATTTAGGTGCAAATGATGACGCAAATCCTTGGGCTGAAACGGAAACTGAGCCAACAGAAGCCGTCGAAGAGCCTGTTGAGGAGGTAGAGTCAGAGCCAACTCCAGCCGAACCAACGCCTTCTGAGCCAGAACCAGCAGCCAAAGAAGTGGTAACGGATGACGCTGCACCAGCAGTCAAACCTAAAAAAGAAGAACCAAAACCTAAAAAGGAAGAACCAAAGAAACCTAAAAAACCAACCGAAGAGGCTAAGCCAAAGAAACCTAAAAAGCCTATTGCGGGTTCTACTTTTGGTAAAAAAGATAAAAAAGGAACTGGAGACAACAAGAAACCAGGCCCAACAGGTGATCCTGATAGTGCTGGTGATGGTAAAAATGGGAAAATTGGTAAAACTACAGGAGGGGATGTTGGTGGTGGACTAAGTGGTCGTGGTGTAAAGGATAAAAGTATTCCTAGTAATAATACGGGTCAATTTGGAAAGATTACTATTAAAATTTGTGTAAACCCTGATGGTCATGTAATAAGTGCTAGATATCAACAAAATGGTTCTACTACATCGACGGGAGCATTAAAAAAAATAGCTATTGATGCTGCAAAAAAATATAAGTTTGATTACAATAGAAATGCGCCTGATAAGCAATGTGGAACAATTTTATTCAAATTTAGACCAGGATAATTATTAGTTATGTCTGTGTTTATCAATTAATAGACCTAAAATCTTACTATTTAGAGTAAGATTTTAGTTTTTTTAGTTTAAAGTAGCGCGACGAGCTTCGTCGCCAAACCCATAAAAGAATTTAGGAAATAGGAAAAAATAATGTAATCTAGTTTTTTCTGTGTGAAATATTTAATCATTAAAAATAAAGAATCCATAACCTCCAGCATCTCTCAAAATAATATTATCAGCTACTTCATCAGGATTAAAAGCAGTGATTTCTTCTTCAATTGG
>CAKZLT010000322.1 GCA_937127195.1 uncultured Saprospiraceae bacterium | reverse complement strand
GAAATAGGTAGTTTTTCATAGCTGTTGGTTGCGTTTTTGTTTTTTAGGAAATTCCATCATTGCCCCAAAAGTAGGAATCCAGCCCAATTAGTTGGGATTGCAGCGATTCTATTTTTATTAATCATGTTTAGTTTGGCTTGTCGAAGTGCCTGAGGGTAAGACATTTGTTCAAGCATATTTTCATAAAAACCAGTCATAAGTTCATAAGTATATCTGTCATTGACTTTCCAAATAGAATACATAATATTTAACGCGCCAGCATAAAGAAAACCTCGATTTGTCGAAATCATTCCTTCCCCTTTAGCGAGTTGCCCAAGTCCACTTTCGCAGCTACTCAAAACGAGTAGGTTTGTTTTTAATTGTAAATTATAGACTTCACTGGTGTAAAGCAAGCCGTCTTCGTTGGATAGTTTGTCTTTCTCCAAAAAAGCAATCCATGACAAATTGGGATTAGAAGGATTCGCTAATCCGTGTGAAGAAAGGTGTATATTTTGAAAACTAGAAGCTTGCAATAATGCCTTAAAATCACCTTCATTAGCTAATTTCCTTTTTAAAATAGTTACATTTTTTTGGTTTGCCTTATAAAGCTTTTCAATAAAATCTACTTCTTTCTCAGACCAAATTAATGCGCCATATTGTCTGCTTGCCATGAAAGCAGGTTGTTCATTTTTATCAAAAACAGGAGCAACGGCAAGCATTGAATTGTTGTGATTATAACGTTCTCTCTGTGCAAAACCGCTGTAAAGAGTGACGGAATGATGATAAGAAACTTCAAAATCCTTGATTAAATAAGGCATTTTTTGAAAGTTTCGCTCGTTATCAGAAGCTATAAGTGCCTCAAAAGGCACGTAATGTAACATACCTTCTGGAATGAAAATTAAGCGTTTTTGCCCTTTTATTAATGCTTTAACAGGTTCAATCAAGTGTTGATAAAGATTAAAACTGTTTTGTATAAATTTCTCTTTATTATGATTTTGGATTAATGTTTTCTTCTGTAAAAGTCGATGTAGATTAAAAATGGCTTTATTCAAATTGAAATTTTCACTATCAATATTTTTGATTGTTACATCAAATGACGAATTACTCAGTGTATTAATAATAATTTGGTCGTCATTGAGAGAATAAGAAATTAGAACCGTATTTTCATCAAGACTTGATTGAATTTGTTGACTTGAAGTCACCTTTTGATTGTGTTTTAATTGATAGTATTCAGGATAATTTTTTTCAAAAAGATGAATTAACTCATCGTATTCTTGATTGTAAAAAAATAAACTGTCATAAAGAGCGGAGGTAATAATAATATTATTTTTACTTTCAGCTACTAATTTTTGAATTTCTGTATTATAATAGGTTAACTCAGAAGCTAAAAGACGTTCTTTTTTGATAAGAATAGAAGGAATACCACTTAATGTTTTGGCTTCTAATTGGATTAAAATATTAGAAAGCGTGGCAGCTTTTTTCTTTTCTGAAAAGAATAAAACTTGTTCTTTATATTTCTTTAATTGAGTCAATTCATAGAGCTTTGCGGCGGCTTTGATACCAACTTCAAATACAACGGAAACTTCATTTCCTATGACTATCTGGTCTTCATGTGGCAATGAAGACCTCATTTGATTAGAGAAGTCAATGGTTGTATTACAAATGTCAATGCAACCTTCTAGCCATTTTTTATCTTTATCAGCTTCATAACGCGCTTCAAAAATACGGGTTTTATTAGTTAAAGCAGGTAGTAAAAATTGATTTTCTAATTCAGAACCTGTACCTAGAGTCGGATTTGCAAAAATATCTCGAACATCGGAAAACGATGACATTGAACTCACTAAGGCGTGTTGGTAATATATAGTAGCAGTTGATAAATCGTTATTAACCTCATGGGAGCGACCAAGCGTAATGTAGCCGTTGACTAGTTTAGGATGCTTTTTACCAAACTCTTTATGATAGATTTTTAATGCTTTGTAAGCATAGTACTGAGCGGAGTCAATTTTTTCTTGTGTGATAAATAAATTGGCTAAAGAGTTGTAAACATCAGCCAAATCGGGTAAATAAGGCTGATAGCTATTATTTTGTTCATAAAAAACTTGAGCTAGTCGAAAGTAATAATTGGCAGAGTCATATTTTTCTTGAATAGTATAAATTTCACCAATATTGAAATAACTGTAAGTTTTACTTTTTTCATTATCATAAGCATCAAACTTAGTGTTTTTGGTATTAGTGGTGTCAAATTCATTAAAAATATTCACGGCTTCATTGAAGTAATGAATAGCTTTTTGATAGTTTTTCTTACGCTTATATAATGCACCAATATTAGTGTAAGCTCTTCCTGTGTTGTTTGTTTTTTCTAGTTTTTTGTAAATATTTAATGATTTCAAATAATAAGATAAAGCCTTTTCATCTTGATAAAGGTCACCGTAACTATTTCCTAGCGCATTATAAGTAAAACCCATATATCGGTGTTCTTTACCTAGCGTTGTTTCAAATATTCGAGCTGTTTTTTCAAAAAACTTAATCGCATCTTGGGTTCTTCCTTTTTTTGTATAATTAACACCTAAATTATAACAGATTCTTCCAACGTTAAAGTGGTCATCTCCATAAATGATTTTGGCAGTAAGGTAAGCTTGTTCATAATAGGGGAGTGCTTTTTTCAAAAAACCATTTCTTCTAAAAGAATCCGCAATTCGACCAAAAGAATAGCCCCATTGAACGCTGTCTTTGTGAGTTATTAGGTCATTTTTATAAATTTTAAGATAATTAGGTATTAAGTTTTCTGCGGAATCAATTTGATTGGTATTAACTAATTTTTTTATGGATTTATATATTTTTTTGCCTTGAGCTGTATCAATTGTAATTTGGGAAGAACCAAATAAGGGGAGTAGCATAACTAGAACTGTAAAAAATGCCTTCATAGTTGTTTTTAATGTTTCGATTATGACGAATAACTTGTATAGGTTCGTAATAATTGTAAATAAAAAATGTTGATAATCAGGGATTTATTCTTTTGCTTCGTCTATGATATGGCTAGTCATTTCTATAATGAAATAGAAATAACAGCTCAAAATAACTAATTATGCAGTGGAAAGTGATTTTGAAAAACGAAAATTGGAATTTTTTATGATAAAAAAAAATATATGACTAGTATTTTTACAAATAGTTAATATTTAACGAATGAGAGTAATAAATGGTATTTTGATAGTGTTACTATAAAAGCTGATGACTTGCCTTCGCTACTTCGGTTATAAAAAACTTAATCTTCATCACTGACTAATTTTTTGCTCAGAGAGTTGTTTTTTTTGTAGCGGAATACTGATGAAGTAAAAAAACAAAATTATTAGAATAACTCCTAAAATGTGTTCCCATTCAATATCTCCAACCGTAGCAACGCCAAATAAAGCAATGCCTATCCAAAATAAAATTTCACCAAAATAATTGGGATGACGAGAATATTTCCAAAGTCCTGTGTTTAGTATTTGATTATTATTAGAACGATTTTTTATAAAAAAATGCAATTGATTATCGGCAATATATTGAATTAAAAAACCAGATAAACTAACTAAAAGAGCAATGATGTCAATGAAATTAAATGGATTTTGACCAACCACCAAGGCATCAAAAAGTGGCAAACAACCCAAGAAGACCAAAATAGTAGGTAAAAGCATGATACCAAAAAAAGAGATTAACGGAAACCACTTTTGGGAAGCGTGTTCTAATTTAGTGTATCGCCAATCTTGATGCAAAAGACTTTTCCAATCTCTTAGGAAGTGCCAAGTCAAGCGTAATCCCCAAATCAAAACGACACTCAAAACAGCTAATTGACGCATGATGTCGCCAGTATCATTAGCGGACACAATCAAAAAAAAGGTAAGAAAAATGGGTTGAAGTCCCCAATATGGCAAGTAAAAGTTAGCGTTTTTGAAAGCATAAGAGAAGCAATAAATAACGGTAGTTGCAACAAAGTTTAGAATTAAAGTTTGCTCAATCAAGCCCAAATCAAGGGCAAAAAAACCATAAACATAATAACCAATGAGCAAAGCAAATCCATAGGCAATCGCTAGCCATATATAACCATTCTTTCGTTCTTCGCCCATTATTTTCGTACACTATAAACGTCGGATGCCTCGCAGGCATCCGACGTTTTAATTTTATAATTATCAATTAAAAAACTACTTCATTTCAGCGTAGTACTTATAAAAATAAGGAATTGTTTCGATACCTTTCAAGTAATTAAAAACACCATAACTTTCGTCAGGAGAATGAATGGCGTCGCTATCCAACCCAAATCCCATCATGATAGTTTTAATACCCAATTCTTTTTCGAATAAAGCTACAATCGGAATACTTCCGCCACCTCTCTGAGGAATAGGTTCGATACCAAAAGTTGTTTCGTAAGCGCGAGCTGCTGCTTTATATTCTACTGTATCTGTTGGCGTAACCGCAGGTTCTCCGCCATGATGAGGCGTAACAGTTACCTTAACAGAAGCAGGTGCGATACTTTCAAAATGATTCTTGAAAAGCTCCGTGATTTCGTCAGAAGTTTGATTTGGAACTAATCGCATACTGATTTTAGCGTAAGCCTTAGAAGGTAAAACCGTCTTTGCGCCTTCGCCTATATAACCACCCCAAATACCATTCACATCCAGAGTAGGACGAATAGAAGTACGCTCTAAAGTAGTAAAACCTTCTTCTCCTCGTACATCACCTACATTCAAATCTTTCTTATAATCCTCCAAATTAAAAGGCGCTTCATTCATTGCCTTACGCTCCTCAGTCGGTACATCAAGTACTGCATCATAGAAGCCAGGAATAGTAATATGATTGTTTTCATCGTGCATTGATGCAATCATTTTACTCAAAATGTTGATAGGATTAGCAACTGCACCACCATAAACACCTGAGTGTAAATCGCGATTTGGACCTGTTACTTCTACTTCTACATAACTCAATCCGCGCAACCCAACACTAATCGAAGGCACATCATTAGCAATCATTGAAGTATCAGAAATCAAAACCACATCAGCAGCTAATCTTTCCTTATTGGCAGCTACAAAAATACCCAAATTAGAAGAACCAACTTCCTCTTCTCCCTCTATCATGAACTTTACATTACAAGGCAAAGCATCATTTTTGATCATATTTTCAAAAGCCTTGATGTGCATGTACATCTGACCTTTATCGTCACAAGCTCCACGAGCAAAAATAGCACCTTCTGGGTGAATTTCTGTCTTTGATTTAGCCGTGAGCCTCGGCCTGTCAAGCACACTCCAACTAGCCGTAATAGTTATGTGCATTTAAAGAGCTCTCCTGCTGTCGTGCAGTGGCGGCCGACCACCTGATAAATAACTCTGAAGGTTACTGAAGTGAACGAGCGCGTCTGTGTGAGACTCAAACTCTGTAATGTTCTGAGT
>CAKZLT010000321.1 GCA_937127195.1 uncultured Saprospiraceae bacterium | reverse complement strand
ATGTTAATTTGAATACTACGTCTGTTCGTCGCGCCAATTCTGTGGCATTTGACATTCGAGAAAAAGGGCGTATTTTAAGAGAAGGAAATACAATTAATGGTAAGATTGTACGCGACGAAGATGGTAATGCACTTCGTGAAGCAGGTACTTGTAAAGGTGTAAAAGCGATTGGTTGGTATATTGAAGAATACGGAGTTGCTCAGATTTCGATGAATATCACTAATGTCAAACAAACTCCTTTACACGTTGCTTTTCAAGAAACTAGAAATAGTGCTAATCAACGTGGATTGAGAGTAACTGGCTCAGAGTTGGTTGGATTAGTTCCGTTGCAAGTGATGTTAGATACAGGACGATTTTTCTTAAAAATGCAAGAGCGTTCGGTTGGTATTTCGGAAGAAGAAATTATCAAAATTGCGATTAAGTCGCTTGGGTTGGATGAATTATCACCATTTGATCCGAAGCAAAGAATTATCGAGTATCGTTTAAGAGAAGATATTTCGACACCATTGGTAGAAATGGATTTACGTTCTTTTGCTAATGAAACGGCATCTGAAAGTATGGCACCAGGTGGTGGTTCAATTTCGGCTTATGTTGGTGCGTTGGGTGTTTCTTTGGGAACAATGGTTGCCAATTTGTCGGCGCACAAGCGCGGCTGGGACGACCGATGGGAAGAGTTTTCAGAATGGGCTGACCGTGGTCAAGAGCTGAAAGATGAACTATTAGACATGGTTGATGAAGATACCAATGCTTTTAATAAAATCATGGAAGCATTTCGATTACCAAAAGGAACAAGCGACGAAAAAGCGGATAGAAAAGCGGCAATTCAAGCGGCTACTCAATACGCTATCGAAGTGCCTTTGAAGGTGATGGAATTGACTTTGGCTACTTTTGACGTGATTAAAGCAATGGCAAATATCGGAAATCCTGCGTCTATTACTGATGCTGCCGTCGGTGCATTATGTGCGAGAGCAGCGATTAGAGGTGCATTTTTGAATGTAAGAATCAATGCAAAAGACCTTAAAGATGAGACTTTTGTGATGAATACTTTGGCTAAAGGAATGGCTATCGAAGATCAAGCGGCAGAGTTGGAACGTGAGATTTTGGCTTTGGCTCATCGTAAGATGTAAGTTAGACCGCTTCGTTATGAGACCGTTCGCTTTGCTCTCTGAGGGAAAAGAGACCGCCTTCGGCTGAGGGACTGCTTGATGTTTTAGCCTTTTGATGTTTGGAGTCGTCGGACGCCTTTAAGGCGTCCGACGACTGTTATACTCAAAAAAAGCCTTGTATTCAAATCGAATACAAGGCTTTTTTTATAAAAAAGAATAAAGGCAATAAGTAAAAGTAAAAGTAAACTAATAAAAGCCTATTCACTCATTCTATCATTCACTCATTGAAAATTACGGAAACAATCTTCCAAATCGACGTGGGAATGGAATGGTCTCACGAATATGATCCAATTTACAAATCCAACGAACCATACGCTCTAAGCCTAATCCAAATCCAGAATGAGGAACAGAACCATAACGACGTAAGTCCAAGTACCAAGAAAAGTCTTTTTCGTCTAATTCGTGTTCATCTATTTTACGCAATAGGATATCAATATCTGTTTCACGCTCAGAACCACCAACGATTTCACCGTAACCTTCTGGCGCAAGCAAATCAACACCTTTTACGTGCGTTGGATCGCCTTCTACTTCTTTCATGTAGAATGCCTTGATGTTGGTTGGCCAGTTGTAAACCAACACAGGTGCATCAAAAACTCTCGTCAAAACGGTTTCGTCAGAACCACCAAAATCTTCACCATCAGGGAAGTTTTTCGCAGACTCAATCCACTTTGGAATATTACGAACTTTCTCCTCAGCTACTTTAATATCAGATTTAAGGTTGTCTATTTGGCTCTGTAAATAATTACGTTTACCTTTTTTGACACCGCCTTTTATAACTTTTTCGTTTTCAGCGATTTTAGCATTTGCCGCAACAATTGCATCTTTTGCGGCTTGTAAATCTTCCTCTTGAAGTGTAATTGCATTTTTGCCATTTACTTCCACTTCTCCACGTAAAATCTTAATAGAATCTTCGTAAGAAACACGAGGAAACGCACTTTTTACACTTTCCAAACTAGAAACATCTCTATCAAGCGTTTCTAATTCCAATTTACATTTTTCAACAACGGTAGTGACAACATGACGAGTAAAGTTCTCGATTAAGTCCATGTTCATCTCATTGGTGTAATATGCCATTTCTGGTTCAATCATCCAAAACTCCGCTAAGTGACGAGGCGTTCTTGATTTTTCTGCACGAAAAGTCGGCCCAAAAGTATAAATTTTACCCATCGCCATTGCCATCGCTTCACCATAAAGCTGACCTGACTGAGCCAAATAAGCTGGCTCACCAAAGAAATCGGTTGCAAATAAATCCGTTGTTCCTTCACAAGCACTTCCTGTAAATAAAGGAGAATCCATTTGAACAAAACCATTCGTTTGAAAAAACTCATGGATGGACATGATAATCGCATTACGCACACGCATAATTGCCCATTGTCTGCGAGAACGCAGCCAAAGGTGTCTGCGATCCGCTAAGAATCTATCACCGTGTTCTTTTGGCGTAATCGGAAAACCTTCTGAAGTACTTACGACTTCAAGGCTACTCACTGCCACTTCGTATCCGCCAATTTGACGGTCATCTTTCTTGATTGTACCGTTGAAAATAACAGCACTTTCTTGTGTCAATCGTTTGGCTTGTTCAAATTGTTCTTCACCAACATCATCCAAATTGACAACACACTGCGCGAATCCTGTTCCATCACGGAATACTATAAATATATTTGTCTTACTATCTCGCTTGTTAGCAACCCAACCCTTGACGGTAACTTCTTGACCGTCATGCTTCGAAAAGTCTTGAATGTAATGGTGCATATTGTTGTACTATTTTAATATCTCTATTCCGTTAATTAGTTTAATGAATGAATGAGAGAATTATAGAATGAGTGAATACCCTTTTATAGTTTTGGGCTTATTCCATTTTATAAATTTATTCCTATTCATTCAATTGAATACATTTTTTTATGAAAAATAATTCAATTTCTATAATAGAAAAAACAGTTGAATAGTTCTGATATAACTTTGTCTTATTTTATTGGCTGCAAAAATATTGAAATTCTTTGGATTTTTTTAGAGGATGAGAATTGAAGTGGTGGTTTGATGCGTTTTTTGTAGAAGAATATATTTTTATTCAAAATGAAATCAAATAGAAAATGAACTATAAGAAATCAGAGAATGAATTTTTTAAAAACGAATTAATAACCAATATGACGAAAAAATAGTTGTATTAGTTATAAAAGCGTTGTATATTTGTAATAAGAGTTTGGAAAAATGCTTTTTTTTTAAAAAAAACACGACGAAAAAATAGTCAGATAGACGAATAATAAATTAATATGAAGAATTATTTAAATAGTAAGGAAGAGACAATCATGAAAATACTTTGGAAGCTAAAAAAAGCCTTTCTAAAAGAAATAATGGAAGAATATCCGAAACCAAAACCACCTTCAACAACGGTTGCTTCTATTGTCAGAAAACTCGAGAATAAAGGGTTTATTAAGCATAGAATAATCGGTAAAACAAATCAATACATTCCAGCACTTCAAGAAGAAGAATATACAAAGTCTGAAATAAAAAGCCTTGTTCAGAACTATTTTAGCGGTTCTTTTGAAGAATTGGTTTCTTTCTTTTATAAAAATGAAAAGGTAGATGAGGAAGAGCTGAATAAAATTTACAAGAAAATTAAAGACAAAGAAGACTAGAGAACTTTTTGTTCATAGAATATAATTGCTCAAAAAACTTAATACCAATGAATTATCTTAACTATCTCCTAGAATTTAGCGGTTGTTTAATTATTTTTTATACGCTTTATTTTTTCTTGTTTAGAAAAGAAACATTCTCACAGTTGAATAGGATTTATTTGCTTTCGAGCTTGATTATTTCCTTATTTATGCCTGTTATTCCTTCTTTTATAACTGTTTCGGAAGTGCCAAAATGGGCAGAGAATGCAATTTATGAATCTGTTGAGTCCGATATTTTAGTTATAGAAAGTGAAAATATTATCCCAAAAGTCAATCCTATTGAGCCATATTCAGCGGTTGCAGAAGAACCTTCTTCTAGATTGACTTTGAGTTACATTTTGTGGTCAATTTACCTTTTGGGCGTAATTTTCGTCTTTCTAAAATTACTACTCAACATAACAAAAATCGCTTGGCATATTAAAAATAGCCACATCGAAAAAAAAGCTGAATATATTTTGGTGAATAGCCAGCAGCCGTTGGTTTGT
>CAKZLT010000320.1 GCA_937127195.1 uncultured Saprospiraceae bacterium | reverse complement strand
TTTTAGGAAAAGATAATATTGTTTTTCATACGATTATTTTTCCTTCAATGCTCAAATTGAGTGGCGATTATATCCTTCCTACGAACGTTCCTGCCAATGAATTTATGAATTTGGAAGGTAAGAAATTGTCAACTTCTAGAAATTGGGCAGTTTGGGCGCACGAATATTTGGAGGATTTGCCAGGAAAGGAAGACGAATTGCGCCATACTTTGATTAAATATATGCCAGAAACCAAAGATAGCGAGTTCAATTGGGCAAGCTATAAAGAGGCAGTTGACTCTGATTTGGTGGGTAATTTAGCGAACTTCATCAATCGCGTAGTGGTTTTGACCAATAAGTATTTTGATGGAAAAGTCCCCGCTTTTGATGCAATGGCAGTTGTAAAAGATAGTAAAGGAGAGGCTTCTACTGTTGGGCAAGAGATGAATGTATTGGAAGGTAAACTCAAAGAATTATCTGAATATATTAGTCAATATAGCTTTAGAAATGCACAACAGACGCTTTTGGAAATCTCGACTATCGGAAATCAGTTTTTACAAACGAACGAACCGTGGAAGGTTTTTAAAACGAATCCAGAAGCAGTTGAACCTGTAATGAATGTAGCATTACAAATAATTACTGCATTGAGTGTTGTGTCGCGTCCGTTTATTCCTTTTGCTTCTGATAAGATAAGAACGTTATTGGGGCTTGCTGCTATGACTGAAACTGGTGAATTGCAGGAATTGTTTGATAAATTAAGTAATAATCAGCCAATTATTATAGCTAATCATCAAATTGGGAAGCCTTTGCATCTGTTCACTAGAATCCCAAATGAAGTAGTTGAGTCCCAAATAGAGAAATTAGAGAAGAGTCAACCAACGACTATTGAGTATGAAAAAGTGAAGAAAAATATTGATTTTGAGGACTTTATGAAAATTGACCTAAGAACGGGTACTATTATTGAAGCAGAGAAAGTAAAGAAATCTAAGAAATTATTGAAACTAAAAGTTGACTTAGGTTTTGAGCAAAGAATCATCGTTTCGGGAATTGCAGAATTTTATAAAGCGGAAGAAGTCATTGGGCAAGAAGTCGTCGTTGTAGCTAATTTGGGTGCAAAAAAACTACGAGGCGTTATGTCGGAAGGAATGATTTTGATGGCAGAAAACAATGAAGGAAAACTAGATTTTGTATCATCTAGTAATGGATTTGGTAATGGATTTGTAGTTAAATAGGGTAAAAAAAGAAATATAACTATTTCTAGTTACTTGAAATGAAATAACAAATCTGTCTTAATATTAAAGTAAGTAAGGTTTGTTGTTTCATTTTTTTATAAAAAAACATATAATTATTTTTGTCTCTTTTTTTACAAAAAAAATGACAAATGGCAATATTCTTGCCTGTTTATTTATTATATAAGTCAAGAAAAATATTTAAAGAAAAAGTGCAATGGAGCTAGTTATTTATTTTTCTTCGCTTATAATAGAACATGACTGGTAAGTAAAAATAGCACAACAATACATTAGTACACAACTATTTAGTAGCTATTTTTAAAAAAAATAAAACCAGTATTATTAATTATCATATTCACTTCTAATACGAACAATCTTAATAAGATAATTATTAAGATAAAATCATTTTACCTAGTTAGTCTTAAACAATTATTTGTAATTGACCATAATATGGTTAATTACACTATATACTATATTTTTTAAACAAACAAATCAAGGAAAATGAAAAAGGAAATGAATTTAACAAGCATTAAAGTAAAGAGTTTTGTAACGTCAGATACAAAAAAGAATAACCAAGGAATAGACAAACAACTCAATACCGATTATACATGGGTTGGTAAAAACTAGTAAGGGTATTCTTAAGTATTTAAAATAAAGCCACTTAGATTGATTTCTAAGCGGCTTTTTCCATTTTAAGTACGTGAGCAGAAGTAATATCGTAATTATAAATGCTATTTTTTATAAATCCTGAATATCAAATACAAAAATCTCCTCTTTGTAATTTGCCACGGGGTTGAGGTAAGCACCTTGCAAAGCTGGATTATTCAAATAACTAGAATCACTTACAATTAAATATTTTGCACCATAAGAAGCAATTTTTTTCACCTTTTCAGTTGTAAATGCTTCTTGACTATAAATTTCCGTCCAACCAGGCAGATTCATATAATATAAAGTGACATTCGGGCTTTTATCAGGTAAACTCAGTACTAAATCAGGGTGTTCAATTCCGTTTTCTTTTAGAAATGCTCGAACTTCTTTGTATTCATAAAATGCATGATTTAGTTTTGGCGCAAACTTACTAGTTAAGTCATTTCGAATAGCTAAAGTCTGTTGAGTATGCATCAAGTTAATGATTAGAAATGCTACAACCCCAAATTTGAACCACCAAGACCTTAGGATATTTTGATAATTATTTTTTAAATAAAGACTTCCTACAATTGCTGAAATTATTGGAATAATCACCAAATTAATCACATAATAATCATGATCTTTGAAAGCATAAAACCAAATTAAAGTATATAATAAACCACCAATAGAAGAAAGTATGGTCAGAAAATACAAAAAGCGTGAATGCTTCTTAGGTGTAAATACAATCCAACCTAATAGCAAACCTGTTAGAATATGGCTAGAAATGTGAAAATAATGCTCGCCCCAAGGGTTGATTAATCGCGAAGCGATATATTTTATTTCGCGCCAGTCCAAGTGCCAAATAGCCCAACTTGTCGTTCTAAAGTAAGTTGTTGTATGTTTTTCATTGTACTGAATCGCAAAAAGATACCAAGCCAAAGTCAATCCAACCGTTAATACAAAAGGAATACTTGCTAGCCATTTTTGAGGAAATAAGCGTTGATTCTCTTTAAAATTAGCTACTCTAATTAACTCAAAAAAGTACGCCCCCATAATCGGAACAAAAGTCAACAAAGCCGTTATTTTGAGTAAACCAGCTATCAAAAAAGCCAAGCATGACCAATACAACCACTTGATTTTTGCCTTTTTATAATAAAAATAAAAGGCATACCAACCCATAAATGCAAATCCTAAAGCAGGAACATTAGGTAAAAAATTGAAGGCATAAAAAGCAATTATGGGCGATGACCAAGCCCAAAAAGGAATGACTAGAGAGAGTAATTCATCTCCTGTTATTTTTAGGATTAACTTAGATAGAGCCAATAACCCAAGCGCGAAAATGAGCCAACTCACTAATCTAAAAATCCCTTCATCTACACCAAATAAATGATACAAACCAGCAACAGCATAATATAATACAGGCAATTCTCCAACGCCATACCCATAGCCTCCGAGCTGATGATGTACTTGTGGCTTCCAAAAATCCATTCCATTTTGATAATAATTCAATGCCATAGAAGTCCCATCTGCTTGCCTCCATTGATGCACCGCAGCAGGTAGCTGCTCATACATCGCAGGGTAATCCAAGAAAAAGGAAATTCCAACCAAAAAGAATATAAATATGCCCGTATGTTTCATTCATTTTTGTGTTTAATGTGTGGATGAACGAATAATAAAATGATTAAAATAGGCTGCCGCGAATAGCCGCAACAAGCAGCCGTAGCCTATTTATTCACTCATTCTATCATTCACTCAGCGTTATTTTTACTCCTTAATCAAGTTATAAAGTTCATCCAATTTCGGTGAAAGAATGATTTCAGAACGGCGATTTTTGGCGCGTCCATCTTTATTGTCATTGTCCGAAATTGGGAAAAATTCACCTCGTCCAGAAGCAATAATTCTTTTGGCATCAACGCCATTTTTAATCAATTCACGAACCAAAGAAGTCGAACGAATAACACTCAAATCCCAATTATCTTGCACAGAAGCATTGTTGATAGTTCTTGAGTCTGTATGACCTTCTATCATCACATCCATACTTGGTTCAGAATTTATAACATTAGCCAACTTTTCTACTAAACTATAAGCTCCTTTTTTTACTCTATAACTAGCAGTATTAAATAACAATTTATCAGAAACAGAAATCATTACAACTGTTTGATCAATATCTATATTTATATCATCAGAATTATTAAGATCAGAAGTATTCATCTTATTCTTTAAATTATAAGATATCGCTAAGTTTAAAGAATCTTTTAGAGTCTTAGCCTCTGCTAAATCTGCTGCATCTACTTTTGCTAGCGTTTCTCTCATTCTTTCTCTAGTCTTATTAGATATTACGGCTGTATTACCAACCATATCTAATTTAATGTCGTTTTCTTGTTTTAAACCTGAATTTACATTCTTTAAAGAATTAATTTTCTGGTTATAATTTTCAACACGCTTTTCAATTTTAGCAAATTTTGCTTCTAATTCTTCTTTTTGAAGTGTTGTTTTTTGAAGGTTCCCATGTGTGTCTTTATATTGTTGTTCTAACTCAGCATATTTCTTTTTAGAAACACATGATGATGCTAATACAACTATTAGCCCTAATGGAATAATAAATTTCCTCATGATTGTTTAGTTTTAGTAATTAGTTTATTGGCGCTATTTAATATAAAACAATCTGCCATAAAAAAACCCTACAAAAAATGTAAGGTTTTTATTAAAAAAATAATTTTAGAGTTATTTAAGTGAAGCTAAACTAGATTTTATCGTTTCTATTTTAGCAACTGTATCTGCTTCTTTTTTACGTTCTAAAGCCAATACTTTTTCTGGTGCATTGTTTACAAAACGCTCGTTAGACAGTTTCTTTTGAATTCCGAATAAGAAACCTTCTGCTCTTTTTAATTCTGCATTAAGTTTTTTAGTTTCTGCTTCTACGTCAATGTTTTCTACTGAAATAGGCACAAAGTATTCGTTAGATTTTACTCTAAAAGAAGCACCTTCTACTTTTTCTGATACATAATTTATTTCAGACGCGTTTGTTAGTTTTTGAATTACAACATCAAATTCTTTTGTGTTGTTTTCATTATCAACCGCAAATAATTCTACAGCATCTTTAAAAGAAATATTTTTTTCTTTTCTAATTGTTCTAATACCTGAGACTACACCCGTAGCAAAATCAAAATCAGAAATAATTTTAGTATCAAACTCTTTAATTGTAGGGTATTTTGCAATAACCAACGCTTCTTCTGGAGTTCTTTCTGTAATATGTTGCCAAATTTCTTCAGTTAAAAATGGCATAAATGGATGTAATACTTTTAAGTTGTTTTCAAGAACTTCAATAATTGCATCGTATGTTTTTTTATCAATTGGTTGTTGATATGCTGGTTTTACAATCTCTAATAACCATGAAGAAAAATCGTCCATAATTAGTTTGTACATAGACATTAATGCATCTGACAAACGGTATTTACTATAATGATCTTCTATTTCTGCTAATGCCTTTTGAAACTTAGCTTCATACCAAGCTAAACCTATTTTGGCAGTTTCTGGTTGTGGTAAAGTTGCATCTACTTCCCAACCTTTTATCAAACGGAAAGCGTTCCAAATTTTATTAACAAAACCTTTTCCTTGCTGACATAAATCTTCATCGAACATTAAATCGTTTCCAGCAGCAGAACTTAATAAAAGTCCAACTCTTACTCCGTCTGCTCCGTAATCTTCAATTAGTTTTAAAGAATCTGGTGAGTTTCCTAAAGATTTAGACATTTTACGTCTTTGCTTATCTCTAACTAAACCTGTTAAATACAAATTTTCGAAAGGTTTTTGGTCTTTAAATTCGTAACCAGCAACAATCATTCTTGCTACCCAGAAAAAC
>CAKZLT010000319.1 GCA_937127195.1 uncultured Saprospiraceae bacterium | reverse complement strand
ATTTCCCATCAGGGAATAGGTATAAGCTAAATTGCCATAACCCATTGCTATTCCTTTTTTTTGATTATTTTTTAAATCATGCTCCAATCCTTTTTTTACATAAGGTAATGCCATTTCACTATTACCTTCCATTAGATAAAAATAACCGATATTAAGGTTGGCATTTATCATGCTTCTTTTATTTCCAATACTATCGGATAAAACATAAACTTTTTGATAGCTTTCTAAGGCTTTGTTACGTTCTCCTAATTGTAAATAGATTGTTCCTAAATTTCCAAGAACTTTCAATTGAGTGTGAATAGAATCTAATTCAGCAAAAATAGCAGCAGCATTTTCTCCAACCTCTTTCGCTTTTTTAAATCTCTCTACTTTGATGTAAATTTCACTTAAATTAAGATAGGAATAACCTTTAAACCGAATGTGATTCATTTGTTTAGCAACCTCTAAACCTTTTTTACTTGCCTCCAAAGCTTCTTCCATTTTATTTTGATGTTCAAAAATATCTGAAATAGTCCTTTGAGAAACCCATTCTCCATAAAGATATTTTGCCTTTTGCATTTGAACCAGAACCGCTTCCATTCTTTTCATTGCTTTGTCTGAGTCTTTTTCAACCCATTCTTCCACAAACTTAAAACTCTGTTCTAATGTTTCATCCAAATCTTCTTGACCGAAGCCGCTAATACTTAATAAGCACAATAGGCTAATACACCACCAATACTTCCTGTTTTTGTTCAAAATCTTCTTGTTTTCCAATAAAAAATCAATTTGTAGGCACAATGTAGGCATAGCAAATTAGAATAAAAAAAATTAAAATTGAAATTTTGCAAACCGCTATAAAAATCACGATACTTTCTTTTCATTGTTATTATTAACCTCTCTTAACTTAGGAGTAGTTATATTAACAGTATGACTACTTTCCTTTTATGAAAAAACAAAACACACAATTTTAAACTAATACTGAATAGCCATTTCACTCATAATTTTATTAAAAAGAACAAACATTCTATGACAAACTGTATTCAAAGAACACTCTATGCATTTGTTTTAAGTCTATTATTATCCTGTTCCCTTTCTGCTCAAAGCACCTTAATGGATTTAATTCCTGCCAATACTGCGACACATACTGCGATACAGTCAGGTTCGTGGTTCAGTGCTTCGACATGGAGTTCGGGAACAGTTCCGAGCGATGCCGCAATTGTTCATATTCCTATGGGAATGACTGTTGATTATTCTGGACAATCTGATGCGCATATTTTTGCAATTCGAGTAGATGGAACATTCAATTGTACGCAAACCGTTGCAGCGAATACAACGAAACTCATTTTCGATACTTTCGTCGGAACACACATGTCAAAAACAAAATTCCACGCTTCAAATCCAACGGATGGATTGATTAATGTATTCATCACACCATTCGACATAGAAGCACATAAAGCAGGAACAAGCGGCTATGCTCAGGTTTGGAATGCGGCTGCAATGGCTCATTATAGCGATGGAGCAACAACTTATGAAGTGACTTATGATATTGGGCCTGATAGCCGTTTTGGTACTTATGCTCAATCACTAAATGGAAATACATCCGTGACCGAAACAAGTCGAAATACCATAGATGATGGAATTGGTGTATTAGGTCGTCATGGTTGGGATGACACTCAATTATCTATCGGAGTGACGATAATGGGAGAAGTTGAAATTATTGGTCAGCCAAAATCTGTAATGGCAAAATTAGCGGCTAATGCGATGTCAGGACAATCTTCAATTTCGATGGAAACGGCTCCGCAAGGTTGGAACGTTGGCGATGAAATTTTAATTACAAAAGGTGGAAATCAAGGTGCTTCTAATAATGGAACAGAAACTGCTACGATTGCTTCTATCTCTGGAACATCCATTACCACATCACAAAATTTGACTAAAAAACATGAAGGAAGACCACAAGATAATTTGCATTGTTTTGTTGGAAATTTGAATAGAAATATTGTTTTTCAATCAACACATCATAGTAACATTCATCAAAGAGGGCATTTTATGGCAATGCACAACCCGACAAACATTCAAGTAAAAAATGCCAATTTCCTAAATATGGGAAGAACGGATAAAAGCAAACTCTTAGATGATTTAATATGGGATAAATGGGTTGAACCGAAAGTGTTTAAGTCGTTTGTTTCAGCATTGGGACAAGAATGTTCAGAATTGGTTAAACCACCAAAAGAAGATATTACCAATAGTCGAGGTCGTTATTCTATTCACATTCACCGTGCAGGTGCGGCGAATGGTACGAATATGGCACAAGTTACAGGAAATGTTGTAAGAGGAAATCCAGGTTGGGCAATCACACATCACGATTCTCACGCGAATGTTTCAGAGAATGTTATTTATGATGTAAAAGGTGCAGCTTTAGTTTCGGAAGCAGGCAATGAAACTGGTTTTTGGGATAATAATTTTATTGTTAATGTATCAAGAGGGCATAATTTCGATGGATACAAGGCTTCTCTTTTTTATGATGATTATTTATATTCTGGAGATGGTTTAGCGATGAAAGGTCGAGGTGTTATTTGTCGTGGAAATGTAGTAGCAAGTGCGAATAACGGCATTGGTATTATGAATATGAATGCAGCGATTAATAATACATTGAGAATGGATGCTGATGCCTTAGCTACTGTTCGCCCTGGATTTAATTTTAACCAATTTCCATTAGCCAAAAACGGATATAGTAAAGAAGGTGATGGCGTTATGCCTGTCGAAGTTTCACTTATTATGGAAAATACCACTTTAATTAGTTGTGGTACAGGGTTGAATTCTATTGAAAGAGATATGGGTGTTAATAACGAGTCTCGTTCTATCTTCAATAATCTTAAAATTTGGGGTACTACTTGGGGCTTACGAATAAATTATCAAACAGATTATTCATTTAGAGATGTTTTTATTTCAAGTTCAAATGGAGGCGGAATAGGAATAATGATGTACAAACATTCTCACAATCAAGTATTTGAACGAATAAAATTAGTTGGCTTTTGGGATGCTATCAATGTTTCAAATATTTTTGAAAATGCAGCAGGAACAACTCGAAAAACAAGGAATAATGGTTTTACGCCTTGGGTTTTTATTGATTTGGAAACTGAAAATATAGGCAATTTATATTCTTTTAAAAAAATGAGTAGTACCGCATCTTCCTATAATTATTCTGAACATCCCGACAATCCTATTCATTTATCTTCTGCTGAATTACCCACTACTCGAAGCCTGACTTTTACGCCAAATGCTTCTGCTGATATGGAAATAGATTTGGGCAGTGGTGATTTAAAATTCAAAATAGATGGAGCAATTACTGATAGAGCTGGTACTTATGAATTTGGTGTTGCACAGGCATTGGCACAAGGAACATTGAGAGAAGATTATGAAGAACGGATTTATGAATTTGCTTCACAAGCAAAATTAGAAGCGTATCTTGCTGCAAATGGTGTTTACAAAGATGTTAATGACAATGACCAATTGTATTTTATTATCAATGAATACGTTCCCGATAGAACAACTTTCGAATACAAAGCTTTTCCGATTCGCATTAAAATAATGAATGCACCTGAATCAGGTATTTATGCAAGTCCTCAAATTGAAAGTGCTGCGAGCCTTGCGCCTCAAAATCAACTACTTAGTCGTCAAGCTACGGCAACTCAAAGTAGTACTTCTACTTCGGTATATGTTGAAGGTACACAAATTTCACCGATTGCAGCACGAGCAATTGACGGCAATAATAATGGTCGAAAAAATGTCCATGTTCATCAATACGGATTATTGCCAATTGGTTCTTCGGCTATTACAGAAATCGAGTTAGAACCGTGGTTTGACTTGGATTTGGGCGAAAAGAAAATTATCGAACATATTGATATTTGGAATACGGTAGAACTGAATGGACATCAAAAAGAATTACTATCTACTCACTTTAGAAATTTTTATGTTTTGGTGAGTGATGTGCCATTTACAAATATGGATTTGGCAGCAGCCAGAGCAAATGCCAACCATGAATATTATAAAGATGGTAAGGTTCTCCGTTGGTATCATTTAGATGATTTGAACATAAAAGGCAGATACATTCGCTTACAAGGTGAAGGTTTTACAAAAATAGGAATTGCAGAAATAGATGTAATTGGACGAATTATTCCGCCTGCACCTGACTGTAATGGGGTAGCTGGCGGTTCTGCTTATTTGGACAAATGCGATATTTGTGTAAAAGGAAATACAGGATTAGAACCTTGCGAAATGGATTGCGCTTTGGTTTGGGGTGGCACGGCTTATATTGATAATTGTGGTACTTGCGTTGGTGGCACAACTGGCAAAGTTGCACCGATTGAAATCACTTGTAATGGCATTGATGATGATTGTAATCCTGCTACTTTAGACGCACCTCCTGGCAATGATGCAGATGGCGACGGCGTTTGTGATGCGAACGATCTTTGTACGGGAGCAGACCCTGGAACGCCTTGTAGTCGTGGATTGACTTGCGTTTCTTCTTTTACAATTACAGATGATTGTAATTGTGGAAGTGTAGCAACTATTCCTACGGGATTAACCAACTTGGCATTAAACAAAACAGCTACTCAGTCTTCTACCGCTTATAGTGCCGATGCATCACGAGCCGTAGATGGTAATACAAATGGAAATTTTGGAAGCGGTTCGGTAACACATACAGACAATAATATGAATGCTTGGTGGGAAGTTGATTTAGCGGCTATTGAAGATATTAGTATTATTAATATTCATAATAGAGCTGGTGGAACTGCAAGTAGATTAAACGATTTCTACGTTTTGGTTTCTGATGTTCCTTTTACTTCCACAAGTTTGAGTACGACATTGGCTCAATCGGGTGTAACTGCTTATCATTTTACCACCTATCCAAATCCGAATATGGGATTTGTAGTTAATCGAACAGGGCGATATATAAGAATACAATTAACTGGACAAAATAATTTGAATATTGCGGAAGTAGAAATTATCGAAAACTGTAATTGTTCTGCTGATGTTGACAATGATTTTGTTTGTGATGATGTTGATGCTTGTATTGGACACGATGATAGTGAAGATGCAGATAATGATGGTATTCCTGATGGCTGTGATAATTGTGATAATACTACAATCGGTACACCTTGTAATGATGGAAACGATTGTACGTACAATGATATTCGTCAAGCGGATTGTAGTTGTGTTGGTACATTTTACAATATTGCACCCGATAAAATAGTCAATGGGAGTTTTGAAACTGGCGGATTTGATGGTTGGGGCAAACAATACAATTGGGGCAGTGGTGCAGGTAATATCACAATAGGAAATAATGGGTATTGTGATGGGAGTTATGGCATTGAATATACAGGTAATGGTGCAACCGAACAATTATACAATGATTTTTCAGGCTTAATGATAGGTAATACTTATACGATATATTTTTGGATGTCAGGCGATGACGCTGATTGTCATATAGGTTCAACTAATAATGTGTATGCTGGAACTTATTATTATGTTGCTGGTAATGGTACAAATACTTATATACAGCAAAGTTTGACATTTACAGCAACAGCGACTGTTATGCGGATTTGGTTTGATTTATATCCGAATAGTTCCATAAAAATGGATGCGTTTTCATTTGAAAATAACACTTGTAATCAATGTAGCGATGGTATCCAAAATGGTGACGAAAAAGGCATTGATTGTG
>CAKZLT010000318.1 GCA_937127195.1 uncultured Saprospiraceae bacterium | reverse complement strand
AAGTAGCATCTGAACGCATCTCTAATCGCTTACGCGAAATAGAATTGAACTATCGCATTCTCATTCAAAAATTGACCAAAGACGGACGCGAGGAAGATTATATATGGTTAATGGGGATTTATAATGCTGAAAAAAGTATTGTCACTTCACTCAAAAAGCTATTGGCACTTCCGCCTGCATTTCAAATCAACGAAATAGAATCGAAGCTACAACAAGCCGAAATCAATCTAAATATATTACTTGCCAGCAAACAAAAAATGGCGGTTACAAGTAGTTTGCAATCCAAAATTCACATTATTACAGGCGGGCCAGGTACAGGAAAATCTACAATTACGAAAGTAATATTAAACTTAGCACAACAACACACTCAAAAAATATTACTTGCTGCACCAACAGGAAGAGCCGCAAAACGTCTTAGTCAAGTTACAGGATTACCAGCTCAGACGATTCATAGTTTGCTAGAATTTGATTTTGCTATTAATGGTTTTCGACGCAATAATTCTAACCCGTTGGATGGTGAATTGATTATTGTGGATGAAGCAAGTATGATTGATACAATGCTGATGTTCAACTTCTTAAAAGCGATTCCTTACCCTGCGATTGTGATTTTTATTGGAGATATTGACCAATTACCGAGTGTCGGCGCAGGCAATGTTTTACGGGATTTTATATATTCAAAGCAAATACCAGTCACTCGCTTGACCGAAATATTTAGGCAAGCCGCCGAGTCAAAAATCATCACCTCAGCGCATCGAATCAACGAAGGAAAAATGCCAGACCTTCGAGTCGAAAAGGACAGTGATTTCTTTTTTATAGAAGAAACCGAAGTCGAAAATATCAATGCAACTATCCGAGAACTCGTTCACAAACGATTACCAAACCGCTACGGTTTCAATGCCTTCGATGATATTCAAGTACTTAGTCCAATGAAACGCGGAATTATTGGAACGCATAGCCTCAACGAATCTCTTCAAAAAACACTTAATCCATCGAATGAGCCTTTAGAAAAGTATGGTCGCCGCTTTCATAAGTTGGATAAAGTGATGCAAATGGTCAATAATTATGATAAAAATGTATTTAATGGCGACGTTGGTCGAATCGTCGTAATAGACAGAGATGAAGAATTATTAACCGTCAAGTTTGATAAAGAATTGGTTGAATATGATTTTTCTGAAATAGACCAATTAGTGTTAGCTTACGCCGTTTCGGTGCATAAATATCAAGGTAGTGAATGCCCATGTATCGTCATTCCTGTTCATACGACGCATTATACTTTACTTTTCAAAAATCTAATTTATACAGGAATTACACGCGGAAAAAAACTCGTTGTATTAATCGGAACTAAAAAAGCATTAGCCATTGCGCTCCGAAATAATCAAGCCAGCAAAAGACACACAGGTTTGCGTCATGTCCTCGAAGAAGAAATCGGAAACGGAGTTGCGCCAGCTTTAGGTTTATTAGGTAAGCAAGTAGAAATTTTGGATTGGAAAACGGAAATGGATGTTATCTCTAATGCTTAAATTTCAAGCACGTAAGCATCGGACGCCTCACAGGCGTCCGATGCTTTATTTTCAGATTTTCACCAAACGCGCACTTCGATTTCAGGAACATCATCACTTAATTGTTGTCCTAAATGTTGGTTGTCAAGACTTTTAGTTAAATTACTATCATAATTGCTAATAGGTATTTCTGTTAGCATCTGATTGGGAGTAACTGCTTGAGCAATAGGTTTTTGTGGCTGAATAGTCGTTTTAGGCGTTGATATTTTTATAATAGTTTTTTTAGGTTTTGTTGTTGTTTTATTTGTATTTTCTTTTGAAAAATTAGCCTCTTTTTCAATATAAATAGTATCGACTTCGTGAACATAAACTTTTTCAATAACAGGCTCAGCAGGAACAATAATCGCTATTTTTTTATAAAAAAGAACAAAAAATGCCGTCAAAAACGCCATACTCAACAACCAAAACCACAACGGAATTGCAATAGAAAACAACTTAACAAAAGGATTTGAAATGGCATATTTTTCATTAAAATGATTAGATAAATTTTGTCCAACAAGTAAACTAGGAGCAAGAAACTCTCCTTGCAAATTCTGTTTAGAAGCAGCTATTGTTTGGCGTATTTCTTCATATTCAGTAGCTGATATTTCAGTTAGCACAAGACTTTGTTGCGCCTTCGTCAACTCATCAAAAGAATAATTAGTTATTAAATCGTATATCTTTTCCATTAGTTTCTCATTAATTTCCTTTGCAAATTTGGTTGTTTTTATAAAATACTTTCCCAATGTTTAAGTTGTCGATTGAGCTTTTTTGTCGCATGAAACAACCTTGATTTGACCGTTCCTTCGGGACATTTTAAAACTTGACTAATCTCCTTTACACTCAATTCATCCTTATATCGAAGCAAAAAACAAGCACGATGCGTTTCAGGTAATCGCTCAATTGCAGCATCTAATTGCGTCGAAAAAACTTCTTTATCATGAGTGATTTTGGTATTGGTACTTATCTCAGAATGAATAAATTGATGCTGTTCATAAGCCTTTTGCTGATTCTGATTTTTGCGATATTCATTTTTACAAAGATTATTTGCGATGGTGTAAATCCAAGTAGAAAATTTTTTGCTCGTATCAAAAGCATTTGGTTTTTCAATAAT
>CAKZLT010000317.1 GCA_937127195.1 uncultured Saprospiraceae bacterium | reverse complement strand
GAGATCGCTTCGCTGAGAGAAGAGAGACCGCCTTCGGCTGAGAGATTGCTTGATGTTTTAGCCTTTTAGAGCGACTTAGAGCGACAGGAGTCGGACGCCTTAAAAGCGTCCGACTCCTAAGGCGAAAAACAAAAGGCTAAAACATCAAGCAATCTCTCAGCCAAAGGCGGTCTCTCTTCTCTCAGCGAAGCAATCTCTCAGCCAAAGGCGGTCTCACCTTAAACGTAAGTTTCCATATCTTTATTCAAGTGAGGCAGCTCATTGAAACTAAGCAAATTGAATGCCTCTTTTGAATATAAAAATGATGTAAAAGAAGTATTTTTAATAGATAAATTCAACGCAGCCACTCGTCTTTCATTCGTCAATTGAAGAGCTTCCGCCGTAATTGCCGAAATTGTTCCGCCTGAAGTAAACGCTGCAACACGCTCACCTTTCTTTGTTTCTTTCAAAATATGATTTAGACCTTCGCGCACATTTGCTCGAAACTCTGCCCAGTTAATTATTTTTTCTAATAAAATATTTCCATCCGCCCATTCATACATGAAATGCTCAAAAGCCAACAAGCTATTCCGACGCTTCAACTCAGGACGCGCCTGAACCTCTTCAAATAATCGTTTTACTTCAGGCACTTGTGCCATCAATTGCGGCAAACCTTCTTCCATTGCTCGACCGCCGCCGTGTTCCTTCAGTCCTTCTACCAAAATTGGTTCAGGCATAGAACGATTATTTTTAGAAAAAACATCCGCCACAATCTCAAAAGTATGTTGCTGTCGCCTCATCGGGCCAACATAAACCTTATCAAATTCAAAATTTCCATCTACTAAATACTGCCCTAAAATCGCCGATTGCTGCTCTCCTTTTGCCGAAAGTTGGTCATAAATTGCAGCACCATAAGAAGCCTGTGCGTGCCTAAAAAAATATAGTTGACTCATTTTTTTATTTTTAAAAAGAAATAGACTCTTTATCATTTTGCGTGGTCATTCAAAATATCATTTACTTTTATCTGATTAGATTCTTGTTTCTAGATGCTAGTTTCTGCTACCGCTGTTAATCGAAATAGCGGTAGCAGAAACTAGCATCTAGAAACAAGTAACCAGTAACCAGTAATCAGACAATTTGCAGAAAAGTAAAATTTTAGTCAAATCACATAAAATCATAAATAACCAAGAATCTCCCTTTGAATTATGAGAACCAAGATAAAGTATAAAACCTTTTGAAGTCGCTACAATATCCCGCTTTTCGCAGCCCAAAGGGCGGTTTCTTTTCTCTTTTACTCAAAAAGCCTTTCAATACGTCCTTTTTGAATCGCCTGTAAAGCCATTAACGAAAATAATTGTGTCGCTTGATTCAAATGAGCAAAACGCTTATCGGTAGTCAATCCATGATGATAGCGATAATAAATTTGTTGAACAATTACCGCTAATTTGAATAATCCAAAAGCATAATAAAAAACCAAATGGTTTGCCGAGTGACCACTCTTTTCACCATACATTTCGACTAATTCCGAACGACCTGGATTACCTGCCATAGTTGTTGGAGACGGAAAACCATTCACTACCAAATCACCATCAGTAGCCATTGACCAATACGCCAAAGAAGTTCCCAAATCCATCATTGGGTCACCCAAAGTACACATTTCCCAATCCAGAACAGCCCCAACTGCCTTCCAAGTGTCATCTTCAAAAACGACATTATCATACTTATAATCATTGTGTATCAAACTATAATCATAAGATTTGGGCTGATTTCTATCCAACCATTTCATCACATGAAGTGCAGCAGGAACTTCTTCGGTTGCCGCTTTTAAGTACTGTTTGCCCCAGTTACTGACCTGTCGCGCCACATAACCATCAGGTTTGCCTAAATCCCCCAAGCCTACTTTTTGGTAATCCAATTGATGTAATTCGACCAAAGTATCCATCCAGCTTTCTGCAATTATAGGAAATTCCGTAGCAGAAATCTTTCTTTTGCGCGCTTCTTTCGTTGATAAAATAATGCCTTCTACTTTTTCCATTAAATAGAATGGCGCGCCTATAATTTCATTATTATCAGTATAAACAAACGCTTTTGGAGCTTTCTTAAAGCCTTTATTTAATCCTGAAAGTACTTTAAATTCGCGTCCCATATCGTGACCACGCTTTACAGCACCAACAGGCGGGCGACGCAAAACCAATTCCTTATTTTCAATTTGAAGAAGATAAGTTAAATTAGAAAACCCTGTTGAAAATTGATTGACATCCAGCAAACTAGCCGTATCTTTTATTAAATTATTTTCTTTTAAAAATGCTTTTAAAGTCGCTTCGGGCAGTTCTTCCCCTTTTCTAACGGATTGAGACATGATTTTAATTATTAGAATGAAAAATAGTTAGGACTAAAGGTAAACAATCAAACAGATTAAAAGGAAAACACACCAAAGTTGTTTTGAGATTATTTTTTTTATAAAAAAGCGAGACTATTCAGAAGCAAGAATCGAGACCGCCTTACAGACTACGAGAAGCGGGTTCTTATAGCGGTTTGTAACAGCTTCACGCCTAATCTCGCTTCTCGTAGCCCTTTAGCTAAGGAAAACCAAGTCATCATTCACAAAAAAAGGGGTTAAATATTACAGCATTGGGGCTTGTCCCAATGGATTAAAATATGAAAAAAACGCCT
>CAKZLT010000316.1 GCA_937127195.1 uncultured Saprospiraceae bacterium | reverse complement strand
GGTTCATTTTTTTAGTGCTTTTAAATAGAACAAAGAAAAAGTAGAATGGTGCTAGTTATTTATTTTTCTTCACTAAACGTCTTTTTTAATAATTAACTTGACTGACGGTTAAGGAATAGTAAGTATTTTTTTAAAGAGCTCTCATTAAAAGCCTAATAACAAATATCAAAATTCCGAGAATAAGCCAAATGTAATATTTATTATCAGCATCCTCTATTGTTTCTGTTGTTCTTTTTCTATGCCTATCATATCGTTCTTGAAGGTGATCAAAAGTCTTAACCTTTTTTAGTTTATTAATCGTAGCACTATAAGCTGCAAACCTGATAACATCATCCGTCGGGTCTGTTTTTGTTGCTTCATCACAGATATCGAGAGCCGTAATTAAAATACTTTCTGTTAGTTCTTTGAGTTCATCATGATATCTGAATTGATTAATCATTTCTACAACAGGAGTGCTAAGTGGTTTATTTATATTGACCAAATAATCTTCAGCATTTTGCTTAGAAATATGCTTCTTTATTTCTAATAAGGCATTATTAGCACTTTGGAGTTCTGGTTCTATAAATTCATTGATAATTTTGCTCTGAACCTCAGGAGTAGCTAGAAAATTAACCGATTTCAGTAATGGAATCAATTTAGCATTTCCTTTTGCATTGATATGAGTTTTATAAATTTCCTTGAAAGTATTATAATAATTATCCGAAATATGAGCTTTGAGCGCATCATTATCATATTCTTCACCCGAAAAATCGGAATAAAAATAAATTTCTTTTTGATTTAGAAGTAAATTTAAGTCTTCATTTTCTTGAATAAACTGTGGTATATTTGAGAGTTCCATGCTTTAATTTTATAAAGGTTAAAAGAGTTTTTTCTTGTGTAGATGTATTACTTTTTTGATGAAAAAAACAATTCAAAAACGGATTTGCCAAATCTTTAAGATTTCGCAAATCTTTATTTGTGCGACAATTTGTTATAGTCTCAAAATTCTTTGCCACTTCCTAAATACCGATAATCTGCTTAATCAAATTATCATCAACACCCGAATCTGCAAAATCATCAAATGCCTTATCAGTTACTTTTATAATGTGGTCTTGAATAAATTGCGCACCTTCCGTCGCGCCTTGTTCGCTATCTTTGATACAACATTCCCATTCCATGACCGCCCAGCCATCGAATCCGTATTGAGTTAATTTACTAAAAATGGATTTAAAATCAACCTGTCCGTCACCCAAAGAGCGAAAACGACCTGGTCGATTTACCCAACTTTGATAACCGCCATATACGCCAGAACGACCAGTAGGATTGAATTCTGCATCTTTGACATGAAACATTTTGATACGCTCATGATAAATATCAATATGCTGCAAATAATCTAAACATTGTAAAACGTAGTGACTCGGGTCATACAACATATTACAACGGCTATGATTGCCAACTTCTTCTAGGAACATTTCGAAGGTAATTCCATCATGCAAATCTTCACCAGGATGAATTTCATAACATAAATCAACGCCCGCTTCATCAAAAGCATTTAAAATAGGTAACCACCTTTTTCCTAATTCTTTGAAACCTGTTTCGACTAGTCCTTGAGGTCGCTGCGGCCAAGGATACATGGTGTGCCAAATCAAAGCACCCGAAAATGTCGCGTGTGCTTTCAATCCTAAATTTTGGCTGGCTTTCGCGGCGTACATCAACTGTTGGACTGCCCATTTTTGGCGAGCTGCGGGATTATTTTTGACTTCATCAGGCGCAAAACCATCAAACATTGAATCATAAGCAGGATTAACCGCCACGAGTTGTCCTTGCAAATGCGTTGATAACTCTGTGATAGTAATTCCCATATCTGCGAGTTTTCCTTTCAGTTCATCGCAATAGGTTTGACTTTCTGCGGCTAGTTGAAGGTCAAATACACGCTTGTCCCAAGTCGGAATTTGAACGCCAACAAAACCCAAATCTGATGCCCATTGACTGATGTTTTCTAAATTATTATAAGGTGCTTCATCACCCAAAAACTGCGCTAAAAATATAGCTGGCCCTTTTATAGTATTCATATTTCTCTAGATTCTGGTTGCTTGTTACTTGTTACTGCTACCGCTGTTTTTTGAAAATTGCTCGATTTAGAGTTAAGCGAAGCGGCTTTAAAGCATAATTATTTTCCACATCTTAGACATATCATTTAAACACGTCTAAGACGTGAGAAATATAGCATTTCAGAGACGCTGCGCTTAACTCTGAAACGAGCAATTTTTATGAAAATGCCTTTAAATATAGAAAAAATTGAAACAAAAAAAAGCCGAATAGTTTTGAACTATTCGACTTTTAAAAACAAAGAAGAAACAATATTTTACAGCGACTAATAAAAGTTCTCTTTTCTCTAAGCGCGTAGCGCGGTCTCTTCTCTCTTTTCTAAAAACTTAAACTGCAACACTATATTCTCTCAAAGCCTCATTCAAAGAAGTCTTTTTATTTGTACTCGGTTTACGTTTTCCGATAATCAAAGCACAAGGTACTTGATAACTTCCTGCTGGAAATTCTTTGGTATAAGTACCAGGAATAACTACCGAACGAGCAGGAACATAACCTTTGTAAGTCACAGGTTCGTCACCAGATACATCAATGATATGCGTTGACATAGTCAAAACAACATTTGCACCCAAAACAGCTTCTGTCTCTACACGAACACCTTCAACCACAATACAACGAGAACCTAAGAAGCAATTATCTTCAATAATCACAGGTGCAGCTTGAATCGGCTCCAAAACGCCACCAATTCCAACACCGCCACTCAAGTGTACATTTTTACCAATTTGAGCGCAAGAACCAACCGTTGCCCAAGTGTCAACCATTGTACCAGTAGCTATATAAGCACCAATGTTCACATAACTAGGCATCATAATCGTACCAGGTTCCAAGAATGCACCATGACGCGCAATCGCATGAGGAACAACACGAACACCTAATTCAGCATAGTTGCTTTTCAAAGGAATTTTATCATGGAATTCAAAAGGAGGCATTTTAATAGTTTCCATTTTTTGAATAGGGAAATATAAAATAACACCTTTTTTGACCCATTCATTGACTTTCCAACCATCTTCTGTTGGCTCAGCTACGCGAATTTTACCTTTGTCTAGTAATTCAATCAATGAACGAATAGCTTCTTGAGTACTTTCTTCTTTCAACAAACTTCTATCTTCCCATGCTTTTAGGATGATTTCTTGTAACTTTTCCATGTTTTACTATTCTGTATTTGTAAATTTGAAATTTTTGCCAAAAATAATTGAAAATTTAATAGTTTAATGGATTGTTTGTAATTAATTTGATATTGGTTTAATTTACTTAGCAGAAGTCATTCTACTTTTTAGAGATAGAAAATATGATTTACTTTTGTTTCTAGGTAACTAAAAAAGCTTTTTTTTATAAAAATGCTGTGATGAATAGCTATATTATTAGCTTCAAAATTCCTTTATTAAAAAAGAGCCTTACAATTCTATAAATTCATTTTTTATAAAAAAAGAACAAAAAAATCATGAAAAGTTATCAAATCCTCCTTCTAATCGTTACACTAGCAGTAATCAGTTGTCAAAATCCGACAGAAACCGTAGAAATATTAAATGATGCTGGAAAATTAGTAGAAAAGTTTGAACTTCGTAAATCTGATGGACTCAAAGATGGTACTTATGAAAAGTACGATGAGCTGGGGAAAATCATTGAAAAGGCGACTTACAAAGCAGGAAATTTAGAAGGAAAGAGAACCATTTTTTATGAAAATGAAGCACCAGCAGAAGAGGAATTCTATGAAAAAGGTTTATTGAAAGGCAATGTAATTTCGTATTATTCTGATGGTACAAAAAAGGCAATTACACCTTTTATTATTAAAGGAGATCGTTCGGTGCTGCAAGGAACATTACAGACTTTTTATGAAAATGGTCAACTAAAATCGGAAGATACAGCTAAAAATAACGGAGTAGATGGTCCTTTTGTAGAATATCATCCGAATGGTAAAATCAAAGCAAAAGGGACTTTTAAGCCAGATGCTGATGGTGAGCCACGAGAAGATGGACTCCTAGAAGTTTATGACGAAACGGGCACACTTGACAGAAAAATGAACTGTGTCATGGGACGTTGTACGACGATTGAAGAGTAACTGACAATGAATATGTGTGAACTAATTTAAACTAAGTAACTAATAAGGAAACAATGAAATATACACTAGTAATCAGTTTGATAAGCCTTTCTTTATCAGCTTTTGGGCAGATAGGAGGAGAGAATGTTTATGAATTTTTGACCTTACCAAATACCGCACGAGTAACGGCACTAGGCGGAATGTTGGTTTCAGTCAGCGATGATGATGGAACTTTGAGTCTTCAAAATCCGTCACTGATTAATCCGAGTATGAGCGGTCAAATTTCATTTTCGAATGGGTTTTATATTGCGGATATCGATTATGGTTATGTTAGTTATACTCAACAAATCGGGAAGTTGAACTACTTCTCTGGTTTACAATATATTGATTACGGTGATTTTCAGTTGGCAGACGAAACGGGAACAATCAATGGTGAGTTCGGAGCAGGAGAGTATGCTTTGACGCTTGGAGTTGGTGGTCAATATAGCGAAAAGTTGTCTTTGGGCGCGAGTGCGAAGTTTATTACTTCTCGTTTTGAAAGTTACAATTCGATTGGTGCGGTCGTTGATTTAGGGGCAACCTATCAAGATACGTCTAAGCGTTTGTCTATTGGCTTAGTAATTAAAAACTTAGGTAGTCAATTCACAACTTATGACGAAAGCAATTTTGAAAGTATGCCGTTTGATGTTCAACTAGGAATTTCAAAACGTTTGAAGTTTTTACCATTCCGTTATACGATTACTTTTCATAATTTGTATCGTTGGAATGTCCGTTATAATGACCCGAATGTTGACGCGGCGCAAGTTCTTTTTGGAGAAGAAGCTCCAACAGAAAGTAATTTTGCAGCAATAGCAGATAATTTCTTTCAGCATATTATTTTTAGTGGTGAATTTTTATTGGGTAGAAAAGAAAACTTCCGTTTGAGGTTTGCTTACAATCATCAGCGCAGACAGGAATTAATGGTCAATAATACGCTCGGAATGATGGGGTTCTCGCTAGGAGTAGGTATCAAAGTCAAAAAGTTTAGAATAGATTATGGTCGAGGAATCTATCATTTAGCAGGAAATAACCATCACTTGACATTATCAACAAATCTTTCGGAATTTAAGAAGAAATAGACGGTTGACGGACGCTCGTTCCTTGCTGACGGTTGACGGACGGCTTCGCCTGACGGTGTTTTAGCCTTTTAATTATGACTTTTTTGTTAGCGAAGAATGAGCGTCCGTTCACCGTCCTAAAAGAATAAAATCATGAATATTAGCATTAGTGATGGTTTAAAAGCAAAATGCCCCAATATTGTTTTGAGTGTGATTGAGAGTGAAGTCAAAATAGAACCGAGTTCGCCTGAACTCTTAGAAGAAATTAATCAAATCTGTGAGCAAATCACAACAAACACACCTGTTAATCAAATCAATCAGATACCAGCTATTGCAACTTCTCGCAAAGCGTATAAGGCATTGGGTAAAGACCCGAGTCGATACCGTTTATCTGCCGAAGCTTTGATGCGACGCATTGTAAAAGGAAAAGGTTTATATCATATAAATAACGTGGTAGATTTAATCAATTTGACTTCGATACAATCAGGATTCTCTATTGGAGGATATAATTTAGATGCGATTGAAGGAGAAGTTGTTTTTGATATTGGCGGAACAGAACCTTATGATGCTATTGGTCGCGGTACATTGAATATTGAGAATTTGCCAGTGTTCAAGGATGAAAAAGGAACTTTTGGAAGCCCAACCAGCGATTCTACTAGAACGATGATTACCAATGAAACGACCCGTTTTTTGATGGTGATTATTAGTTTTGATGGAAATGAAGGATTGGAAGAAGCGACAAATTTAGCGCATCAATTGATTAAAAGTTATGCTTAATTTTGGTAATTAGTTACTTGGTGACTGGTGATTAGTTCCGTTATTTGTCGCCAATAAAATCAATCACTAATCACTAATCACTAAAAAAATCAATCACCAATCACAGGTTCTCCATATTTATGAACAATCGAAATATAAGGCGACCTTGACATACTCCCAGGATTAAGACCAACTTCACCTTCTGGAATCGGTTGATTAATATCATTAAAATAATCAACCCAAATTGCAAAGGTTGAATCTGTATCAGGAGACTTAAAAGTCATTGGTGGCGCGTCAAAAATAGGCGTTTGATTATTAGCCGCTTCAAAAGCCAAATGTATTAACTCCGAACAATAAAAACTATCATTTTCAATATTAAAAACGAAATCGTAAGTCGCATCCATTTTGGAATGAATGAACTGAATGGCATCAGGGACTAAATCCATATATTCAGATTTTAGGCGACCGACAATGACTTTTGGTTGGTCATTTTTATCAAAACTTCTATTCAAAAAGCTATCTAGTTCAGTTAAAACCACACCTTTGGTAATAGCTTCCATCACTTTCAAAGTACCATCATCAGACTTCATTACTAATCCGACATGAGAAAAATCGTAGCCATCTACGCCTTGAGTCACCGCTTCGATAGCATCACAAAAAGCCCCACAATCACTATCTTGAAATAGTAAATCTCCTTCTTGCAATTCAAAATCATTTTCTGGAACAGGTTGGCAGTTCGCAAAAATTAGAACAATAGATAGAAATAAAAATATTGGCTTCATAGTTCTTTTTTTTCGGTTGACGGTGGACGGTTGACGGACGGCTTCGCCTGACGGACGCTTCGCTGACGGTTGACGGACGTTCGTTCCTCACTGACGGAGAAAAACCACAATCAAAAGGCTAAAACACCGTCAGCGCAGCGTCCGTCAGTGAGGAACGAACGTCCGTCAACCGTCCACCGTTGCTTCATCGTCCTTTCCAGACTAACTTATTCTCGACTCGTTCAATCATCATATTATCTTGCAAATAACCAATAGTTTTTAGAACTCGTTTATGTCGATTACTTGGAAAACATCGGATAATTGCTTGAATACTAAGTGGTTGTTTTTTTAAAATTTTATAAATAAAATTACCTAACTCTTTGAGTTCTTCTTGTGTTAATTCGACCTGATTTCGTCCTAAGTCAATATCACATTGACCGCATTCAGGTGCGTCTTTTTCACCAAAATACTCCAATAACATTTGGCTTCTACAACGTTCAGAACTAGCATATTGAACCGCTTTTTCGATACGAGTTTTTTGTCTATTTTTTAAAAAAGCATACTGTTCTTGGTCAATTAGGAGGTTATTAATCGCTACTCTTTCTTTAATAAAAAGAAGTTGAGGTTTCTCTTTTTGTTGTTGATAATCAATCATTTCATCCTTTTGCATTAGATTGAGCGCACTGATAACTTGACTCTGTTTTGCTTTTAAACTAAATGCAAGCTGTTTTTCATTGATTTTAGTATAGTTATTGAAAGCCCCTTGCGATGAACGTAAAATAGCTTTAATCAAAATATCAAGCTTCTTATTCCGAATTTGATAATCATACAATTGTTCATTATTGACTAAAATTTTGATACTTGAAGGCGTATAAATCGCTTCGGTTAGCATAATCCAACCGGCTTTTTCCAATATTTTGAGTGCGCTGAAGGCTTTGACCAAATCGAAACGGAATCCTTTGGAAAACTCAATTAAATCAAAGTCATAACTTTCTCCTAATCCACCACCGGTAGCTAGTTGAAAATAACTGCCTAGTGCTTGATAAACTTGTTTAATAAATTCAAAATCAGGGTAAGCTTTTTCGTATTGTTTTTCGAGTTCTAGGCGATTGTTATCATTATATAAAAGCGTTGCATAAGCCTTTTTTCCGTCTCGTCCAGCGCGTCCTGCCTCTTGAAAATAGGCTTCTAAGCTATCAGGCAAATCCAAATGAACGACTACGCGAACATCAGGTTTATCACTTCCCATTCCGAAAGCATTGGTTGACACGATGATTCTAGTTCGATTCTGAATCCAGTTTTGTTGTTTTTGGCTTCGTTCTTCATTCTTTAGACCGCCATGATAGAAGTCTGCTGAGACTCTATTTTTTAATAAAAACTGTGCAATTTCTTTTGTTTTTCGGCGATTACGAACATAAACAATGCCCGAACCGCGCACTTTTCGCAAAATATCAAGGAGTTTACCCATTTTATCCTCTTCATCAAGTACGACGTAAGCAAGATTTTCTCGCGAAAAACTTTTTTGAAAGACGTTTTTTTTATGAAAATTTAAACGCTCTTGAATATCTTTCACAACTTCAGGAGTAGCCGTTGCGGTTAATGCAATGACAGGAATTTTTGGCAAAAGTTCGCGAAAATCTGCAATTTGCAAATAAGGCGGTCGAAAATCATATCCCCATTGAGAAATACAATGCGCCTCATCAATAGCAATAAGAT
>CAKZLT010000315.1 GCA_937127195.1 uncultured Saprospiraceae bacterium | reverse complement strand
ACTTATAATTTTACAGTTAAGTTTATTTTTAGGCTTAATAATCCTTAAGAAAAATAGCTCCTCTCAGTTTGAAAGGAGCTATTTTTTTTGAACCACAAAGGCACAAAGATTCACAAAGCATCTTTTATAGAAATTATACTCAAAATGAATTGTAGGAAACTCTTTTTGTTTTCTTTTGTCCCTTTGTGGTTCAAATAACAAATTTATTCAAAACATACTTCCCTTTTCTTAAAAAAATTCACGAACCATTTCCGTATTTTTACATTTCTATTCTTACAGAATATCATCAAATCATGAATAACAATAACGGCATTTTGGAGAACGAATTTATCGAAATCATTGGCGCAAATGAAAATAACCTCAAAGAGGTCAGTATCAAAATTCCGCGTAATGAACTCGTCGTCGTGACGGGAATCAGTGGAAGTGGTAAATCTTCTTTGGCATTTGATACAATTTATGCCGAAGGGCAGCGTCGATATATGGAGACGTTTACTTCGTATGCGCGTCAGTTTATTGGTGAAATGGAACGCCCCGATGTCGAGAAAATCACGGGATTGAGTCCAGTGATTTCTATCGAACAGAAAACGACAGGTCGAAGTCCGCGCTCAACCGTTGGTACGATTACCGAAATTTATGATTTTATGCGTTTGTTGTTTGCGCGAATTGGTCAAGCCTATTCTTACAAAACGGGGAAGAAAATGGTGCGCTACTCCGAAGATCAAATGCTTGACCATATTCTGACCAATTTTAAAAATAAAAAAGTTAGTATTCTCGCGCCTTTGGTTCGCGCCAGAAAAGGGCATTATCGAGAGCTTTTTGAATATATTCAAAAACAAGGTTATTCAAAAGTTCGTGTCGATGGTGAAATGCTCGACATTGAACTGCGAATGCAAGTTGATAGATACAAAACACACGACATCGAAGCGGTGGTTGATAGAATAAAAATCGAAGAACCGAAGCGCGACCGTATTCGCTCTTCGATGCAAGCTGCCCTCAAAATGGGGAAAGGTTTCATTATGATAATGGACTTTGAAACTAAAGAAAT
Organism: uncultured Saprospiraceae bacterium; assembly: GCA_937127195.1. GTDB lineage: Bacteria > Bacteroidota > Bacteroidia > Chitinophagales > Saprospiraceae > CAKZLL01. Next base: position 7,407 of record CAKZLT010000315.1, on the reverse strand, counting down.
TGCCGCTTATAGTAAGTTTTTGATGGATGCCGAGACTGGGCTTTCTTACGAAGAACCTTCTCCGAATGCCTTTTCGTTTAACTCGCCTTATGGAGCTTGCAAAAACTGTAAAGGTTTAGGGAAGCTCACGGAGGTCGATATGAAATTGGTCATTCCTGATGATACCAAGTCTATTGACGAGCAAGGAATCGCGCCTTTTGGAGAAGTCCGTGACAATATAACATTCAAGCAATTGAAGGCTGTGGCGAAGAAATATAAATTTACGTTTTCGACACCCATCAATAAAATTCCTAAAAAAGCACTAGAAATTATTTTGAAGGGTGGCGATGAAAAATTTCCCGTTAAAATGTCTTCTCGTAATGATAAACATTCTTACAATCTCGTACATGAAGGCATTTTGAGTATGCTCCGACGCTGGTATAGCGATACTGGTTCGGATAAAGTTCGTCAATGGGCGGAGCAATTTATGTCTGTGGTAACTTGTCCAGAGTGTAATGGTTTTCGTTTGAAAAAGGAATCACAGCATTTCAAAATCAACGAAAAGCATATTGGCGAATTGAGTATTTTGGATATTCAGACACTTTATGACTGGATGATGGAAGTTGAAGCAGCTCTGACGGAGCGTCAAATGGCAATTGCAAAGGATATTTTAAAAGAAATAAAACTTCGCTTAGGTTTTTTATTGAATGTTGGACTGGATTATTTGATGCTCAATCGACCTGCGGGAACGCTTTCGGGAGGTGAAGCACAGCGTATCAGATTGGCAACTCAGATTGGCTCTCAATTAACAGGAATTACTTACATTTTGGATGAACCGAGTATCGGATTACATCAGCGCGATAATCAACGCTTGATTGAAGCACTCCGAAATTTGGCGAATATTGGTAACTCCGTGATTGTAGTCGAACATGACAAAGATATTATGTTGGCTTCGGATTACCTGATTGACCTTGGACCTGGTGCAGGAAAACATGGAGGCGAATTAGTCGCGCAAGGTGTACCGAGTGATTTTAAGAAATTCAACACCATTACAGCCGAATATTTGAATAATGTTCGTCAAATAGAAATACCCAAGAAGCGACGCGAAGGCAATGGAAACACGCTTAAACTGAAAGGCGCAACAGGAAATAATCTTAAAAATGTCAACGTAGAATTTCCATTAGGGAAGTTCATTTGTGTGACGGGCGTATCTGGAAGTGGTAAATCGACGCTTATCAACGAGACATTGTACCCGATTTTGAGGCAGCATTTTTACAAGTCAAAAAAAGCTCCAATGGATTACAAATCCTTTGAAGGGTTTGACCATATTGATAAGGTAATTGAGATTGACCAATCTCCTATCGGTCGTACACCTCGTTCGAATCCAGCAACTTATACGGGCGTTTTTACTGCCATTAGGAGCTTATTTGCTAACTTACCCGAAGCCAAAATTCGTGGTTATAAGCCTGGACGTTTTTCTTTTAATGTAAAAGGTGGGCGCTGTGAAGTCTGTCAAGGTGGCGGTCAACGCGTCATTGAAATGAACTTTTTGCCTGATGTTCAAGTCGAATGCGAAACTTGTTTTGGTCGTCGATACAACCGCGAAACGCTAGAGGTGATGTTCAAAGGAAAGTCAATTTCTGATGTTTTGGATATGACCGTTGAAGAGGCGGTTGTCTTTTTTGAAAAGATACCGAAGATTTATAAAAAAATGAAAACCCTCAACGATGTTGGTTTGGGCTATATTACTTTAGGTCAATCCGCGGTGACTATCTCGGGCGGTGAGGCGCAACGGGTCAAACTAGCAGAGGAATTATCAAAACGCGATACAGGAAAAACCATTTATATCTTAGACGAACCAACAACAGGTTTGCACTTTGAAGATATTCGTATGTTGCTGAATGTATTGAATAAATTAGTTGATAAAGGAAATACCGTATTAGTGATTGAACATAATATGGATGTGGTTAAGGTTGCTGACCATGTTATTGATATTGGGCCAGAAGGTGGTCAACGAGGCGGAAAGGTTATCGCTAAAGGTACACCTGAACAGGTAGCGAAGAAAAGAAGAAGTCATACAGGTAAGTTTTTGAAGTTAGAACTTTAGGAATGTTAGATGATGAATGCGGAATGATGAATGACTTTTAAAATATGAAACGGTGTTTATTCTTTGAAGAATGGACACCGTTTTTTTTAAAAAATTCATGTTACGCAATACTTTAGAATATAGCCTTTTGTTTGGTGTATGGATTCCGTTTTTCGCACATTAGAGATTTGCGAAATCTTAAAGATTTGGCAAATCTATTTCACGCAGCCCATTTGCCAAATCTTCAAGATTTCGCAAATGTTCTTTTTTTGTGAAAAACGGAATTACACCTGCTGATTTTTAATTTCATTTTTAGTCTAATAGAGGAATTTTAAAAGAAGGAGTATTTTTTAACTATATTTACGAATCGACTTTTTAAATTAATTTTAACGTATAACTGTGCCAAGTAAAAAGAAATCTTCTTATCAAAAACGTAGTAAACAGCGCCTAAAACCATTGGTTAAATGGGCGGGTGGTAAGAAGCAGGAATTGAAATATATTCTGCCTGAATTACCTGAATTTGAAAATTACTACGAACCTTTTGTTGGTGGAGGAGCAGTTTATACAGCTATTAAAGCGAATAATTATTACATTAATGACAAGTCTGATGAGTTGATTGATTTGTATAAAGTCATCGTTTCTGGCGAACGAGATGCTTTTTTTAATGCACTTGAGGAAATTATCAAAAGCTGGAATAAGTTAAAAACCATTATTGAAAAATCTCCAATTCAACTAGTTGGCGAATACAAATTATTTACTACTGACCGAATTTCACATTCACAATTGTCTGATACCGTTAATGATTTTGTTTCTGTTAATAGCCGTCCTTTCCGCAGTTTACTTTTTAGAATCCATAGAAAGAGTTACGAGCATTTTTGGTTAGAATTAAGAATTAATTTGACTAGGAAGTTCGACCGAATGAAAAAATTGGAACGTCTCAAAGGCAAGTTACCAGATAAAGACATTGCGGATAATATAGAAAGTGCCATCAAAAGTGCTTTTTATATGCACATTAGGTATTTGTATAATAGACACGAAATAGAAAAATATAGTTCGACTTTATATACAGCGTTTTTTCTATTCATTAGAAATTTTGCCTACGGAGGTATGTTTCGATATAATAATAAAGGGCAACTCAATGTGCCGTATGGCGGTATTGCTTACAATAGGAAGAACTTTATGAAGAAAGTCAATTACCTAAAGTCAGGCATTTTAAAGGAAATTTTAGAAAAAACAGTCATCGAAAACAAAGATTTTGAGACTTTTTTAAAAGATAATCAACCGACTCCAAAGGATTTCATTTTTCTTGACCCGCCCTATGATACGGAGTTTACTATGTATGCGAATAATGACTTTACTAAAAAAGACCACAAAAGATTAGCGCATTATTTACTTCATGACTGCCCTGCTTACTGGATGATGGTTATCAAAAAAACCGACTTTATATACGATTTATTCAATCAAAAAGGCATCAATATTACTTCATTTGATAAGACTTACTTAGTTAGTTTTATGAATAGAAATGATAAAGAAACGGAACATTTAATTATTAAAAATTACTAAGCTACTCTCCGTTTTCTGTAACTGAAAATATATATTTTCAGTTACAGAAAACACAAATTCTTTAATTCCCCACTTCCAATTGTATCAACACGGGCAAATCCCGCAAGTCTTCCTTAGACCTCGGTCGTTCCTTGATTCTCCAACTAAAATCTTCCAATTCAATTGGATTTCTTTTGATTTTTTTCATTGGAAAAGTCTTTCCTTCTGGCATTTTATAAAAAAGAATATCCTGCAATTCATTATTCTGAAAAGTAATCAACATCTCACTACAAAGGGTTTTATTGGCGGTAATGTATGCTTTTTCAGCATCTTGAATGTAATAAATGGTTTCGCCATTTCCGTTGACATTCATCGTTCGGATAGAGTCATTTTTGAAATTGGCAATGATTTCCCGTCCTTTTATTTGATTAAAATACACTTCGTCGGTCGAGTTAATCAGAAAAGCTTTTTTCTTTAAATGAACTTTATGAATCGCGTCATTTTTAAGAACAATATTAATTGTATCGGCAGTGAATTGAGAAGTATCTGACCAAACCACAGGATCTTGAAATAGTTGAAATATCGAATCAATCGAGACATAAACCAACGAATCACAAACCGCCTGAAAATCCGATTTATAAATTCTAACATCTTCTTTGGCTATCAAAACTTGCATCGAATCCGAAAAGTTAATCATGTCTTGACTAAAAGTAACCAAAGTATCGGCTGCCAAAAAGAGCGAATCGTCATTCATTACACTTGTCATCAACGGACGACCAAACGCCAAAACATAAGAAGTGCTATCATTGTAAAAAAGCTGTTCGCATTCGAGTGTGATGTTTTCAACTGTATCTCGCGAGATGACATTTCCGAAGGCTTCGCCAACTTTTCGAGCTTCCGAATATCGAATGCTATCCGCGCAAATAATCTTATTAGAGTCGCTAATACAAACATTTCCAACAAAAATAGCCACTTCGAGACTATCATCATAAAAAGAATTGTCTGCTAAAATTTGTCTTCCTTCTTCCTTAATGGTCGTTACGCCTCTCGATGAAAATTGCTTCAATGCCGTATTATATATAATAGTATCTGCTTCGGCTAGTTGTTTATCATTTTTAAAATAAGCCTCCCCTTCCAACAGAATTTTATCCTCAGCACCAACGTAGCGGATTTTTTTAGCTTTCGCAAAACCATCATCACTCCTAAATCGTGGTCGTTTTGAAAATTCCGCATATTCAAAAGCAGGGTCATAGAATCCTTCTTCGCTGTATATTTGTTCATCGTTTTTGGTAAGAATATCGGTTGGGCCAATGAAATAAGAAATATTTTTATCCGTATCGACTTTGAGTGTGTCGGCTTTGAGTGAAAATTCGGGGTCAGCCACAACGACATCCCCACCAAAATATGCCAAATTTTGCTCTGTATAATAATAACCTCTTTGGCTGCTTAGTCTAGTATTTTCATTTTCGAGAATAGCACCACTCTTGTAAGTTGCTATTTTTGTATTCAAATCATAATCCAATCTGTCCGTAAAAAGCTTGGTCTTACCATCTGTTAGCACCACATTTCCAATCAGAATCGACTCCCGCGCATCACCATAATAAAATAAAGAGTCCGCAAAAATTTGAACCGTATCCGACTGAACAATAATGACATTGCCATAAGCTTCAACATCGTTTCCGATAACGACAGCACTATCACAACGCATTTTAACATCATTTTGCTCTAATTGAACATTTCCAATAAGCCTTTTGACACGTTCTCCATCATCCGTTCTTCCAATTAATTTTTCCGAAAATATAATACGAACCTTAGCCGTATCATCATTTTGAGTCGTTTCTTCAGAAATATCAGGCTTGGCAGGAGGCTGAGCAATAAGCTTCACTCCACCAATCAAAAAAAGAACTACTATTAAAATAAGTTTATATATTTTCAAGTTTCTATTGGTTTTCTTCCTTATAAAAGTGGCTTTTTTTATAAATACATAAGCAAAAGTAACCACCAAAAATGCAAAAATCAAAAGTTGAACGTCTGAAATGAAATCTTACGATATACTTTTCAATGATTTAACCAATGATTAACAACTATATGAATCTTGAATGCGAAATGATGAATGGTGAATGCTCCGCTGCTATTGCAATCGAAACAGCGGAGCATTCTGCATTCAACATTATTCCGCATTCATCATTTATTTACCTCTTTTTTTGAAAGTCCAAGTAATGTAGATTTTCGATACTACATCGCCAGACTCATCTTTACCTGTTGCAATCATTGTAATATCCTTTGCTTCGCCTGTTTCGATGACTTCGTTGACGGTTTCGATAACTTCTGCACCTTGATTGCAAGTAAAAGAAATGGTAGTTGTTGCCTTTTTCATAAATTCAGCACGCATATTAGCCACCAAAATAGCCGTTGAAGGACGGTTTTGTAAAGCCATCGTTGCCAATACTCCTGTTGCAAACTCACCTGCGGCGCATTGCGTTGCGAAATACATCGAACGATAAGGGTTCTTAGTACTCCAACGATAAGGAACAGTAACAAGCGACTCCGAAGCGGTTATTTTTCGTAATCGAATTCCAAAAAACATCGCCCCTGGTAGCTTCGTCAAAAAGAACAAAAATAGCTTTAAAGGGTTCTTGCTATCTTTCATAAACTTTTGAACAGTAGGCGCATCGGCACTCCATTTGGTTTTATTTGTCATAATTTTTGTGTAAATGGTTAATCAATTTTTTGCAAAGAACGGATAAAAAAATTGCCCAACCACTAAAAAAGTGATTGAGCGTTTAATTAATATATTCAGTTTTATTGAAAAAAGGTAACTATTCGAAGCGAGACATGAGACTGGTCTAAAGGATCTGCCTGCGATAGGCAGGTCTCGCCTCTGAATAATAACGAAAAAAAATTACTCTGCTGCTTTCTCTCCTTTTGCATAAGTCGAGTAGATATATATCGGAATATCAAGATTGCCTAACCTTTTTTCGATTAAAGGAAGAACATCTTCCCATTCCAATTTTCCATAACCAGTAGCCAACTTTGGTAAAGCAAGGCTTTTGATACCCTCTTTTTTTACCATTTTTTCAAGGTTTTTAAGAGAATTGTTCACGTTATGAAGCGTTGCCTCTCCTGGATGCCCGTTGAATCCTTTGGCTGGTTCTTGTGTCATTAAATTAAAAATACGTTTATTATTGACTGTTCCCCACATCCAAACCTCTCCAGAAGATGGATTTTGTAATTTGCAAAAATGCCTAAAGTCTTTTGCCATTGCTGGATAGTTTTCTCTCAAACTAAGCGCTAAACCACTATCGAAATGGTCATGAGGCGCAATTCCGTGTGCGATTGCTTGTGCTTCTGTCAATAAAATATCGCCTTTTACTTCCTTTATCATATTAAAAATCTTTAAATTATTTTATACTGTTAAGACTCTTTTTAGCCTTTTTTCTGTCTCTTAATATGATGTAAATTAGGTCGATTAATAGCAGAAAGCTATGATAATTGTCATTGAAAAATATGACAAGCATCTATTGATTTTTTTTATTAAAAAAAGGAAAAATGATTAAATTGGAATAAGTTTATCTTTAAATAGAAGGATTGTAAAACATGAGTTATTAATACAAAAATGTCCTTTGAATTCTATAATTCAAAGGACATTTTTTGGCTCTATATGATTTAGGTTGGTTGATATTTTCAAAAAATAGGTTATATCACACTTCAATCAAACCTTATAGGTAGGGTGTCTAAAATATGGCATTTTGCCAAAAAACTCACCCTGCTTTTTTATACAATTTTTGTTTCTTAGCTCT
>CAKZLT010000314.1 GCA_937127195.1 uncultured Saprospiraceae bacterium | reverse complement strand
GTTGGCATCAACCAACTGCATCGTTATACCCGTTAAAGGAGTGTTTGCCGAATTTGGATAATATAAATTCCCTGTTAATGTGAAACAATCGACTAAAACGTTAACACTATCTTTCGTTATACAATTATTTACATCCGTTACCGTAACCGCGTAATTATTGGTACTATCTACAACCAAATTTGAAGTCAATTCTCCGCCTGACCAAGTATAAAGAACTCCATCCGAACCTGCATCTAAAGTAATGGTTTCGTCACTACACATCGTTGTATCATTGCCTAACTCAACGACAGGCAATGGATATAAAATAACCTTTACGGTGTCTTTTATATTATCAATAAAACACCCTGTTGCGGTATTGGTGACCATTTGCAAAACGTAATCGGTTGTATCGGTTGGTGTCAAATTCAATTGAGCATTGCCTGATAAACTAGGAGTGTTCAAAGTATTGATACCATTCTGAACAACTAAGTCATAAGTACCTGCATTAGATAAACTAAAGTTTAATAAAATGGCTTCTCCTGAGCATACTGCTGTGTCGCCTGTCATTGTACCAATAGGTAATTCATTGACAAACATTGGAATATCAGAAGGCGTATAACTACAACCAATAGCATTAAAAACCTGGACAGTCACGGTATCATTATTCTTGAGAGAGTCGGTGGAGTAAGTAGCTAAGCTGCTTTTTAATTGTGCGACTTGTCCATTGATATAAAATTCATAAGTTGCGCCATTCGTTGCTGTAAAAATGGTTAAATCATTATCACAAATCGTTGTATTTGGTGTAGAAAGCGTTGCTGTGGTTGGCGAGGTTTGAATGTCGGCTGTACCATTTACAAAAGAAATATTAATCGTATTTCCTAGCACATCGACAACTTCACTTTTAGAAGAAGAAGTAACATCCCAAGCTAAAGTGTGAATACTGGCAACTTTTCCAATAAAATCCATATATATAATGGTATCATTGACCGCCGCAGCCGTCGTTCCTCCCGAAAACCAAACAAAACGCACTTGACCATCAACATCATTGTAAGTAGAAAAACCATTGGTCGCCAAACTATTCATCATTCCAGAAAACTGGGCAAAAGCTAAAACGCTCGTATCGTAATCAATCGAAAAAGTAATCGCTCCAACCGAAGTTGGCGCGTCAATATAAATAGGCACACTAACCGTGTCTAATTGACAAGCTGCCGAATTGCCTAGACTAATGATTTGGGTATTTCCTTTTTTTATAAAAAAGAAACAACATCCAATCATTAATACTAGAATTTTTATTTGTTTAGTCGCGCTCATTTTAAAAGTGGTTTAAAGCTAGATTCTAGTATCTAGTTGCTGGTTTCTGCTCCGCTGTTAGTGTAAAACAGCGGTAGCAGAAACTAGAAACTAGCCACCAGAAACCAGAAAATTACTTATTAATCAAAAGACGACTCGTGTGAGAATTGGTTGATTCTCCTGTCGTTACTGTTGTTTGAATAGAATAAACACCATTTTGTAAACGAGTCACATCCAAAATTAATTCGTGAATACCTGCTGCCTGTGTTGCGTTCATTAACGATTTGATTTTTTTGCCTGTTACGTCAAATAATTCAATCATTACGGTTGCATCGCTAGGTAGGTTGTATTCTAACGTTGTGTTAAACATTGCTGGATTTGGATAAATGATTTGCTTGAAAGCATTTCCAAATTTCAACGTCGTTTGGCTAGGCAATACAATTGTAGGAATAGTCAAATCTAATAGTGAAACCACTTCACCGTTAGCATCTGCTAATTCTGATTCGTTACCCAAAGTAATCGTTGGAGTCCAAGAGTAAGCCGCAGAAAGGTCTTCATGTACTTCTGCTATGATGTTAATCAAGGCTTCATTGGCATCTAATTGAAGCGGCTCTAAATTGAACCAAGTCAAACGAATGCGTCCATCAATGACTGTGTATTGTAGATTTTGAGCGGCAATATTTTTACCTAATTCCACATTTTTAATATCAAAAACATCATAAGGATAACTAATCACTAATGAAATTGCCCCCGCTTCTAGTTGATTTTTGGTATAAAAAGGAACTGTAATTTCCGCGCCTTCTTCTGCCAAAATTTGACCTTCATTGAAAATGTTAATATTGGTTTTTGTACCATTTGCTAAGCCCGAAACGTCGTAAGAACCATTTACATCACCAAAAGTCAAGACTAATGAAGTCATGTTGACATTAGCATTTGTAACATCAAAAGTATTGGTTGTATCGTTGTCGTGTAACCAATCTTGAACGAATACATAAGGATTCAAGACAAAGCGATTCGCTACCTGTAAAGCATCATTTGCATTATTCGCACCATTTCCATCTACGTCACCTGCACGGTTTCTTAAACCAATTAGGGGCTGAGTATTAATGAAATCTTTGGTAATCAAAAAGGCATCAGTTGCGTTGATTCCACCGTGTTGCTTCGCTGATAAGTCAGCTAAAAGGTAATAACCTGTTGCACTTGTCACATCCGTAAAAGTTACAAAGCCAAGATTATCAGTTGTTTCGGTTTTGACCAATTGATGAGCCGCATTGTATAAGCTAACTGCTGTATTTTTCAACCCTTGATTTTGACCATTATCATAAATAAATGATGTTGTGATGTCAAAACAATTCAATACAACGGTTGCCGTTCCTGTCATATCTAAGATACAAGTTGGCGTTGCTACATTGTAAGCTGTGATTGTATAGGCGTTGCCTGTTGCGTCGGTTGCTGTTCCTAAGTTGAAAGTCAATGCCGAACCTGTACCCGATAAAGTGTCGAGATTTGTTGTTCCATTTTCAATCAAAATATACTGAACGCCCGTTTGTGAGCCACCTAAATTAATCGCCAAAGGAGCACCAGAAGGGCAATAATCACCACCACCTGTTACGTTGAAAGGTGTGATAATACTACCAACGGTGGTTGTAATACCTGTCGAAGTCGCAGAACAACCGCTTGCAGAAGTTGCCTTTACAGTTACAATATCGCCATCATTTAGCGTTGATGTTGTAAATGTACTAGTAGCTGAATTAGCTTGCGCTGAAATGCCATTTACAAAAAACTCATAAGTTGCGCCATCAGTACCTGTGAATGTTACAGATTCTCCATTACAAAGAATATTATCCGCATCACTTGATGTTAAAGTTGGTGTTGGTAAAGGATTAACAGTAATGGTTTGAGAAGTCAAAGCTGCTCCAGTTCCAGTCATTCCATTCGTTGCAGTAGCAAAAGTAGAAGCATTTCCACCTAAAGTACCATTATAAGTTCCTGTTTTATCAGTAGCAGTAGTGCTTCCATTAACTTCGTTCAAGTCGTAATAAGCAGTCAATCCTGTTTCCGTTCCTGTTAGTTCTGTATTTTTAAAAGTATTAATATCTGTTGCAGAACGAGCAACAGACCAAACTCTTACGTCATCCATTTCTCCATTAAAGAAATTAGAAAAAGAAAAAGGTGAACAAGCATTCATTCCAATACGGAAAGGTGCAGTGTTATTGATGTCCGCCTGCCCCATGCTAGCTTGAAAATTCATTACACCGTCAATATATAGAATGTAGAAGTTACCTGCTCTTGTTATAGCAACGTGATGCCAATTCGCATCATCAATCGACATAATAGAAGTCATATTTCCTCCATTTCCACAAGTAGTATTTTCAAAAACCTCTAACTCAACTTTTCCAGCACTATTTAAGTTAATATTCCAAAAGTTATCGCAAGAACAATTTAAACGTTTAGAAACCATAGAAGCTCCATTAGGAGTGCCAGCACTTTTAGCCCAAAATTCTACTGTAAAATCACTTGTTCCAAAGTTCCCTAAAGTAGTTCCAGCATCTATATGGTCATCAGTGCCATCAAAAGTCATGGCATTATTGATATAGGCAGATGGTGCCGAATAACTTGAGATACAACCAGTTGTATTCGTTACGGTTACGCTGATTTGGTCACCATCATTCAAAGTATTTGAAGCGAAAGTGGCAGCAGTTGAACTCTGCACAGAAGCACCATTTACAAAAAACTCGTACGTTGCACCTGCATCGCCTCCCGTAGCTGTAAAAGTGATATTTTCACCAGAGCAGATTTCATTATTAGTCGCATCATTCGTTAAAGTAACAACTGGTAAAGCATTGACTGTTGTTGTAATTGTAGCCGATTCTGCATCACAACCATCAGTATTCGTTACAATAACGCTGACTATATCCGCATCATTTAGAGTCGTCGTTGTATAAGTATCACTTGCGCTTGATTGAACACTAATACTATTAACTAAGAAGTCATAATTCGCAGCATTCGTTGCAGAAGCGGTAAAAGTGATGCTTTCATCAGCACAAATTATATTATCAGCATCACTTGACACTAATGTTGGTATCGGTGCATTATTGATAGTTACTGAACCCGAAGTAAATGATGTACTCACCACATTTCCAGAACCATCCGTCAATTCGCCATAAGGTGAAGTCGTTACCCAAGTAATCGGTGAAGTTCCTGTATTTTTACCTGTAAATTCTAAATCAAATAATTTGCCTGTTCCGAAGTTTTGACCAGAAGGATTACTTCCGTCAAACCAAGCGATAACGATTTCGCCCAAGTTATTGGCAGTTGTAGCATTTGTATAATTAAAATTACTACTCAAATTCGCGTGTAAATTCGTTGGTTGAACGAAGGTTACTTTTGAAGTATCAAAAGTAATTTTGTAAGAAATTGCACCAATATTATCAGCATTTGTTACATTAATAGGAACATTTACTGTTCCTCCGATACAGCCATTTTCAGTACCAATTTCTGAATTCGTGGTTAAAACGCTACTATTCGTTACGTTGACTTTGAATGCCAAATCAGCCCCTGCATCAACCGAAGTTGTATATCGTGTACCGCCACTATAAGGGTCAGCATTATGAAAAGTCATCTTAAAGTTCGTAGTCGGATGAGAAAAACGAACGGTATATTGATTGCCGTCTGTATAAGCTAACGAACCAGTTCCGTTCACTAACGGAATATTCTGCCAAGTACCGCTTCCATTAGCTAAGAAAGATATATTTTCAGTATAAAGTAAACTTCCTCCGTAACCATCGCCATCAAATATTTCTAAAACCACATTGTGTAAAGTGTCATAAATTCTAACATCAAATGATTCAAAAAATCCACCACTTTGGCAACCCGCCATCATAAAACTTTGCCCGTGCATCGTACGAGAACTCCAATGTGTGTAACCTGTTTGGCTAATACAGTTAGTAATAATTCCACCGCCAACACTATAACTAAATCCACCTAAATTACTCGAATGCGTAATATTTGAAATCGAAGAACCTGTCATCGTTCCATCGTACAGGAGCATATTTGGGTTTGTATTATCATCAAAGGATGCATTACTATTTGTCAAGTTTGGATATAAATCACCCGCATTTCCTGAGTTCACTTGGTCATCCATTTCAGTCAAACCATCAGCGGATTCTAAATCTACTTGTTTGGCATCTTCGTTTCCATTTGAACCACTTGAGTTGATGTGATAAATCGCGACACCTTCTCCTGGAATGTAAGTATCCCATTCGGTTTGTTGTCTTGTTTCTATCAAAAAGTACTCATTGGCATCAGGTGTATTGACACGATAAGAAGCCGTTTTGGCTGGCATTCCCGATATAGAACCACTTCCTGTAAGGACAGTTGGCGTTACCCAACCTAATTGCTCTTTACACCATGCACTGAAATATCCAGGCGTTGCGCCACCATTATTCCAAGTTCCTCCAGCCATGATGTCCCATTTGCCAAGACCAGCAGAACCGCCATTGTCGCTATTGGTATCATATAAGTCAGGTAATCCTAAGGCATGACCAAACTCATGGCATAAAACACCAATATTTGCAATCTTGTTAGAAGAACCGAGTGCTTCTGGCTGAATGATGTAATCGTTAATAACTACGCCATCATAAGTAACTTGATGGCTACTTCCCAATACCCAACGATGCGACCAAATATCATCAAAATCACCCGTTTCTTCTGCTCCTCGTCCTGAGTGAATGACCATCACAACATCTACCGCGCCATCTCCGTCGCCATCATATTGAGAAAAATCAACACCACTTGCTTCGGCTGCATCTACCGCTTTTCTGATTAAAGGTCGTGCACCATTGATGCTTGATTTGCCATAAACGGCTCTACTACTATCCGCTGTAAACCAACCAACAACATCTGTGCTAAGCGTCAAAATTCCGTTAGAAGCATCATAGTAATAATCTCTAAAACTCCCCGATTGACCATTTGTATTATAACCAACAGTATTACTTAAACTATCAAAAGCAGAAACGTTGTAAGTAAACGGCTTATCTGGATAGTCAATCAAAATCAATAATGCTTTGCGAACCCCATTAGATGGAAAAAGTCCAGCAGGTGCGCCTTGATTGCTATTATTATTTTGAAAATTACTTTTGATACCTGCTAATGTTGTACCCGAATATTTCAAATGTTTTGCCGTTTTGTTCAAATGTGAAACTTCGGCAGTTGTTCTTGTTCCAACTTCTCTTGAAATAACGCTCGTCGGTAGTAGGTTACCTTTATTATTTTGAATGGCATATTTGTAATAGCCATCCGTGTCTTTCATAATGGTATAACCGTCAGTCGTTTCTAGATAGTTGGTTAATTGATTTCCTTTGACATATACCGTCAATGTACTTCCATCTGGCTGCGTTTTGGTAGTTGGATAAGGCGATGCTTGCACCGAACAATATCGAGAATCATGTCCAATGTGGACTTCTGTGGCTTGGCTTTCTAAACTATGAGAATGCCCTTGATGATTATGGTAATTAGAAGTGACCGTTTTTAATTTGTCTAATTGTAACGGTTGTGTTATCACTTTCGATAATAATTTTTCTTGCATGGAATTTGGACTCAAATAGCCAATCATGCAGAGCAATCCGATTAGAAATGTAAATTTTAATAGCTTCATTTTGATAGTTTTTCTTCTTTTTTAGAAAAGAGACTCTTTTGTTTGTTGCTTTTTAAATAAAAAAGCATCTATAAGAAATTGGAATTTGCTAGTAAGAAACCGTGTCGGTTTTGAAAACCGACACGGTTTGTGTTAATACTTTTTGTAAAAAATCACTTCGCAATCATCAATTGCTTAGTATAAACGTCAGTATTCTTTTTCGTAGAAATGATAGTTCTCACTTTGTATAATCCACTGTTCAATTCTTGTGTATCAATCAATAAAGAGTAAACTTCTTTCGTTTGATTCGCATTCGTCAAAACAGTTACTCGACGACCAACAGCATCGTATAATTCGATAGTTACTCGTGCATCACTCGGTAAATTGTACTCTAAAGTCGTTTGGATTGTCGCAGGATTTGGATAAATCATTTGCTTTAAATTCATTGAACGACCTAGTACAGTTTGATTTGGTAGCGTAATTGTAGGCGATGTCAGACTAATTTGTGTGATAACATTTCCTGTTCCGTCAGCTAGTTCTGTCTCATTACCAAAAGTAATGGTTGGCGTGTAAGCGTTTGCCAAATTATTGTGAACTTTAGCTGTGATGGTGAATAATGCTTCGTTTGCTGCCAATTCGATTGGTGCAATATTGAACCATGATAAACGAATACGTCCTTCCACGATTTCATATAAAACGTTCGTTGCGTTATTTCCAACGGTAATATTTTCAATATCAAATACATCGTAAGGGAAATTCATAACCATTGAAATAGCACCTGTTTCGATTCTTTCTTTGGTATAAAAAGGAATTTCAACAACCGCATTTTCTTCTGCTAATACTTCGCCTTCATTGTATAAAGAAATGATTGACTTGTTACCGTTACTTAATCCAGAAACGTCATAAGAACCATTTACATCACCATAAGCCAATACCAAAGAAGTCATGGTCATATCCATTCCGTTGACATCAAAAGCATTTGTATTATCATTGTCATGTAACCAATCCGCAGCGAATGTATAAGCATTTCCAACGTAACGCTTAGAAATCTGTAAGGCATCATTGGCATTATTAGAACCATTAGCATCTACATCAGAAGCGCGTTCTTTCATATCAACTAAAGTGATATGATTAGCGAAATCTAATGCGACTAATAAAGCATCTGTTGCGTTGATACCACCGTGAGGCTTACCAGAAAGGTCAGCATCAATGTAATAACCTATTCCGTTTTCTACGTTAGTGAAAGTAACTTGACCGTTGTTGTCCGTTGTCTCTGTTGCTACTGTCGCGCCTGTTTTGTCACGTAAAATAACGGCTGTGTTTTTCATGCCTTGGTTATTACCATTGTCATAAATCAAGCTAGTTGTAATATCAAAACAAGTTAAAATAACCGTTGCTGAACCATTCATATCAAAAACACAATCTGTATTAGTTGTATTGAATGCGCTTACAGTATAAACATCTCCCGTTGTACTCGTCGTCATAACACCCGTAAAATCAACTGCTGAACCCGTTCCTGCAATCGTTTCGATGACAGAAC
>CAKZLT010000313.1 GCA_937127195.1 uncultured Saprospiraceae bacterium | reverse complement strand
GTTCGATTGTCTTCACAGGAGATAAAAAAATCGAAGAAGTTGGTATGCATTATCTAAAGTACGACAATAGAAACTTAGAGATAAAAGCTGCTCAGAATCAAATCACAACACTTTTGTATCCTCCAGATGATAAAAAAGTAGAATGGTATGACTTCCGTGGTGTTCATGATACGGAGTTGATGAAAGAAATTGGTGAAGCATTTAAAATACATCCACTTATTTTAGAAGATGTATCTGATGTTAATCAACGTCCGAAGTTTGAAGAATATGATAATGATGGTTTTATGATAATCAAAGCTTTGGCATTTGATAAAACCATTCAAAAAGTATCAATTGAGCAAGTAGCTATATTTTTTCGGAAAGGTTTAGTAATTACTTTTCATGAAGAAGGAACAGATTTATTCAAATCTATTCGTCAACGCATTGAACATAGTAAAGGTCGAATTCGACATTCAGGCGCAGATTATTTGGCTTATGCTTTGATTGATGCAGTTGTTGACCATTATTTTATTGTATTGGAAGATATAGAAGATGAGATTGAAGTGTTAGAGGATTTGATTTTAGAAAATCATGAAGCTGCACAAAAATCTCAAATACACGATTTAAAAAAGCAATTATTAACAATTAGAAAATCAGCTATTCCTCTTAGGGAAGCAATTAGCCAATTTTCAAAAGTAGAGAATACATCGGTTGACAATAGTACAGTCGTTTTCATTCGAGATTTATATGACCATATTATTCAAATAACAGATATGGTTGATAACTTTCGAGATATGCTCAATGGTTTACAAGATTTATTTTTATCAGAAGTCAGTATGAAAATGAATAAAATCATGCATTTTTTGACACTGATTTCTGCGATTTTTATTCCGTTGACTTTCCTAACTGGCTTGTACGGGATGAACTTTGACAATATCCCAGAACTACATTATAAGTATGGTTATTTCATGCTTTGGGGCATTATGATGACGATTTTCATTGGATTACTTTGGTATTTTAGAAGAAAAAAATGGATTTAATTGAATTGAAAATGTTATAAATGTACTGGTGATTACATTGACTCAAAACAGAATTAAATATTTTGTGATTGGAGATTCGTGATTAGTGATTGGTTGCTCCGCTATTATTAGCAGCAGCAGCGGAGCAACGAATCACTAATCACAACGCAACAATTCAACTCGGTTTTTTTTGAAATGGCTAAAAAGGTCTTTAGACCTGAAAATATTTGTAGCAAATAAATAGGATAGATAATAAAATGGCTTTAGCCATGACCACCTTTTTTAGGTATCTATAAAAGTATTTTTATAAAAAAATAACATGAATTACGAATCATTCAAAGTAGAAATAGCGAATCACATCGCAACGGTTTCTTTTAATAGACCTTCAAAATCTAACTCATTACACGCTGAGGCTTGGGTGGAAATGAAGCGTATTTTTGAAGAAATGGATGATAATCCAGAGGTGCGCGTGGTAATTTTAGCAGGTGAAGGAAAGCATTTTTGTGCTGGAATTGATTTGAGTATGCTAATGGGCGTGATGCAGTTTGATACCGATTGTGAAGGTAGAAAACGCGAAGCAATCAAGCGTTTTATTATAAAATTACAAGACTCAATCACAGCTATCGAAAAGTGTCGCAAACCTGTTTTGGCTGCTATTCATAAGGCTTGTATTGGTGGCGGAGTCGATATAGTGACAGCTTGTGATATGCGTTACTGTACCGATGATGCTTATTTTTCAATAAAAGAAGTCGATTTGGGTTTGGTCGCAGATATAGGAACATTACAGCGTTTGCCGACTATTATTAACCCTGCAATAGTTAGAGAACTAGCATATACAGGTAGAAATGTGGCTGGAAAAGAAGCTGAAAAAATAGGTTTAGCTAACCAAAGTTTCGACACACAGGAAGCTATGATGGCTTATGTAAAAGAAATAGCAGCTTCGATTGCCTCAAAATCGCCATTAGTGATTAGAGGAACAAAAGAAGTTTTATTATATAAAAGAGACCATACAGTCGCGGATAGCCTCAATCAAGTGGCAACTTGGAACGCTGCTACTTTGATTTCAAATGATATTCAAGAAGCTTTTGCAGCATTTATGCAAAAGCGAGAAGGGAAATATGAGAATTAAAAACGGGAGACGGTTGACGGACGGCTTCGCCTGACGGACGCTCGTTCCTCGCTGACGGTTGACGGTATAACGTGAATTTTTAAGACAGAACACCGTGTGCCGAATACACAAGAAAAAGAAAATTGAGCAATTGATAGTAATTATCAAAATGAGATATACCAACTAAAACTAAAGTTATGGAACAGGTATTACCATACCAATCAAAAAATAAAATTCGCATTTTGACATCAGGTTCACTGTTTGACGGACATGATGCAGCGATTAATATTATGCGTCGAATTATTCAGCGTTCGGGCGCGGAAGTGATACATTTGGGGCATAATCGACCTGTTCACGAAATAGTGAATGCAGCTATTCAAGAGGATGTTCAAGGAATTGCGATTACTTCTTATCAAGGCGGT
>CAKZLT010000312.1 GCA_937127195.1 uncultured Saprospiraceae bacterium | reverse complement strand
CGTCAACCGTCAGCGAAGCGTCCGTCAACCGTCAGCGAAGCGTCCGTCAACCGTCAGCGAAGCGTCCGTCAACCGTCTTCCTAAAACTGATTCACATAGTTATATGCTTCAAATGGAACAACCCCAAAATCTTTTGTAGAATATACGGTCTCTTCCTCGCTATCAGCCTCCATCGTATCCCAACTGACTTGACCATCTTTGTGTAAAAACCATGATTTCTTAGTTGTATTATATTTAAAAGTGATGATTCTGACCCATCGTTCTCTAGAGCCACCCATGTTTTCTATCGAAAAATAACCATTTTTAATAACAATACTTCCTGCATCTCCAAATGGATCTCCCATCACGCCACCACAATCTGGACACATCACAACTTTATCATTTCGAGCCATTTCTTTTAGATTGCCATTATCCTCCATAGTCAATATCAGAAGCGGGCGTTTCTCTTCATTCATCTCTTCATAATCCGTAGAACCTGTCTCTGTTGCCGTTTCATCTTCTGCCTTTCCTATCACAAGAATCACATCATCCTTATCATCCATATTCAGGTTTCCGATTTGCCATTTAACTATTTGATAGCCTTCTGGAACAAACTTATTCAACATTTTCTCCGTAATATCTGTATTCTTTACAGGCTGCGGTTCTTCTAATTGCTCTAAAATATCTTTTGCTTCGTCTTCTGACTGCACTGCCGTTTCATCTGATGCGCCACCACAAGCCATAAAAAAAAGACTCATCGCCAATAAATAAAAGTACTTCGTATTCATTTGAATTAAAATGTCCAGTTCTTTTTTACAAAAACTGAGTTTTAAAAAATAATGTTTCTTCTCACCAAAAATATAATTTTTTGTTAAATACAACAAGAGTCGAATACTTTGAAAGCATTCGACTCTTATTTAAATTTTCTAAAAAAAAAACGCTATACCATAACAGTACTAAATCTTTCTTTCAAAATAGTTGCCATTTGTTGCTGCAATTTCAAAGCACTTGCTCTAGCCTTTTCAGCAAAATCAGAATCACTTCCAGCATAGATAATTCCTCGCGAAGAATTAACCAACAAACCGCATTCATCATTCAAACCATAATGACAAAGTTGCTCTAAGTCGCCACCTTGCGCCCCAACTCCTGGCACTAACAAGAAATGCTCAGGTGCGATGCGTCGAATATCTTCAAATTTTTTGGGATGAGTTGCTCCAACCACATACATTAGTTGGTCAGTTGAACCCCATTCTTGCGCTTTTCGCATTACTTTTTCATACAAAGGAACACCATCATTACCCAAAGTTTCCATCTGAAAATCTTGGCTTCCTCCATTAGAAGTCAATGCCAAAAGGATAACCCATTTATTTTCAAAATCCAAAAAAGGCTTCACAGAATCACTTCCCATATAAGGAGCTACCGTAATCGCGTCAGCACTTAAATCTTCAAAAAAGGCTTTTGCGTACATTTTAGAGGTATTTCCAATATCTCCACGTTTTGCATCTGCAATAATTAAATGTCCTTTTGGAATATAATCAATCGTTTTTTTCAAAGCCTCCCAGCCTCTCGCGCCCATACTTTCATAGAAAGCAGTATTCGGTTTATATGCTACACACAAATCAGAAGTAGCATCAATAATTCTTTTATTGAACTCAAAAATCGGGTCTTCTAGCTCTAAAAGATGCTTAGGGATTCGGTTCAAATCAGTATCTAAACCAACACACAAAAAGGATTGTCTAGCAATGATTTGTTCAAATAACTCTACTCTTGTCATATTCGTATTTGTGCCTAATTAAATGCAAAAAATCATTATTCTAATTTCAATTTTTCTTGAAATAAAGAATCAATTTTTCACATATAGATTTTTTTACTAAAATAAATGAAAGTTGCTAAATTAAAAGATTTGCTATTAAGAAAACTCAATTCAAATCCAATAAATCAATCTTTCTACTAATAATCTTCCTTAATTCAATCCGTTAATCGCCATTACTCCACTAATTTGTGGTAACTGCGAACGAATAGTCATTTCTAAACCAGCTTTCATCGTCATAATGCTCATCGAACAGCTCTGGCAATTTCCTAGCCACTTCACTTTTACCATCAAATCATCCGTAATATCAACCAACTCTACATCGCCGCCATCTTCCTTCAAATGAGGTCGAACGGTGTCTAAAGCAGAATCAACTTGCTGCATCAATTCCTCTTTTTCTAGTGTGGACATCATTTTTTTATTCTTAAATTATTCTAATAGTTTTATTTAAAATATTGTTTTTAGGTTCTAAAAAGCCACCATAGCGCGACGAGCTTCGTCGTCCGACTATTAAAAGCTTTTGTTAGCGTGATGACGAAGCTCGTCGCGCTACCGTAATTTTTTTTCATAAAAAAGAGTCAACCACTTCAAGCCATTCATTCTTCTTTTTCAAGAAATCACTATGTCCGATGGCTTCAAAAACATACATTTTTTTCTTACCTGATAAATGATTGTAAATCTCTTCGGTTTCTTCCCAATCCACTCTATCATCTTGTTTTCCGTATAGAAGCAAAGTTGGAATCTTTATTTGGTGCGCATAATCTGTTGGATTGTGCGAAAAAGCATTAAATCCATGCTGAGCACCGCCATAAAAAACCAAAAGCTCAGCCAAAGGAAATGAAGGCAATCCAAATATTTTAAATCTTTTCCTAACTGTTTTCAACATAGTACTAAATGGTGTTTGTACTATAATTTTATCAGGAAAAACCTGTTGTTCTCCTACCGCTTTCATAATAGCTGCTGCTCCAAGCGAATGTCCAAACAAAGTAATTTCCGTTTTTGGAAACCTATTTTTAATATAATTAAATGCCGTTTCTACGTTTTCGCTCTCCTCAAAACCTATCGTTGTAGTATAGCCTTCTGAGTTGCCCGAACCCATAAAGTCAATCATAAAAGTCGAATATCCTAAATCCCCAAAAGCATCCGAATACTCAATCAAACTAGATTTTGTTCCCAAATGACCATGAAATAATATCACAATTCCCTTTGAACTATCCTTTTCAACGAGCCAACCTTCTAGCTTTTCATTACTTTCCAATTCTATTGTCTCAAATGTCCCTTTCGGAACATCTGTTAATTGCGGTTTAGGTGTTTTTATTCCTGTAAAAACGACAGATAACTTTTCAAATAAATTCATTTCAGCGTGATTAACACCATTTTCAGTACTTGTTGTATAATGAGTAAACCAATAAGCGTGTTGATACGCCATGATATTCATCAACAAAAAAGCAATGGATAATAGTATAACCAGCCTTTTAATTCGTTTTTTATTGAAAATGTTATTCATATTAAATCACCAATCAAATCTTATAGATTTTAAAAACCTATAAGGTTTCCAATGTGAATAAATTCAATCATCCTATGATTCACTCGTTTTAAACTTATCCCATATTCACCATCTGAGTTGGCGCAATCATCTCGTTTCTAAGAACGATTTGACGAGCTGTATTTTTTGCAATCTTCATAAATGCCTCACTCGTGATCGGTTCATCATGTAACACAATTGGCTTTCCTGCATCTCCAGCTTCTCTAATACTCTGAACAATAGGAAC
>CAKZLT010000311.1 GCA_937127195.1 uncultured Saprospiraceae bacterium | reverse complement strand
AAAACCAATCGCCCCATTAAAAATAGGCCAAGTATCGCCATAACTTGGATAAAGTAAATCAAAATTTTCATCGGTATAATATAACCAACCATTGGGATCAAAGTACTTTGAATGGCTATTTCCGACCAATTGTTGGAAATCTCGTTGCCATTTTGTGATGGTCTCATGATAAGGCGCAACAGCGGGAGCAAAGAAATATGGAGAATTTACGCCCATTTCATGCAAATCCGCATGAATATGAGGCATCCATTTATTGTAAACTTTAATTCTTTGTTTAGATTCTACTTGTGTTGCCCAAGCCCAATCTCTATTTAGGTCGAATAGATAGTGATTTGGTCTTCCACCTGGCCAAGGTTCTGCATGTTCTTTAGCATTTTGATCTGTATTATAAGGTGTACTTTTTACTTGGTTGTACCAATTTACATATCGATCTCTACCATCAGGATTAATACAAGGGTCTAAAATAACAACCGTGTTTTCTAACCAAGCTTTTTTTGCAGTAACCAGTTCGTATAATGTTAACATTGCTGCTTCTGTACTAGAAGCTTCATTACCATGTACATTATAACTTAGCCATACAATGGCAATATCGTTTTTAGAATTACCAGAAATAACCCCTGTTTGACTTAGATTATTTTTTCTTATGCTTTCTAAATTCTTAATATTTTCTGCAGAAGAAATGTAGCTAACATACAAAGGTCTGTGTTCATTTGTTTCCCCGTATTTCTCTAACTTTACATTAGATAAAGTGTTGCTAACATAATTAAAATAGTCTACAACTTTATGATGTCTTGTAAAACGAGCGCCAAGTTCGGAACCTAAAAATTCTTTTGGAGATTTAATTTTTTGAGAAAATAGTGTTCCTGTTAATAAAAAAAGAACAACTACAATAGATTTGATTTTCATGTAAGTGTTTGATTAGAAAATCAAAAGTAATAATATATTTTTAAAATTGTTAATTTGCAGAAAATAGAACTTGTTAAAACTTTGTTAGATTGATTTGTAGTGATTTACAAAGCTTAAAATAGTTGTATTTTTATAAAAAAATGACCAATCTATTGTGTCAAAGTTTTTAGCTTATTTAACTCGCCTTTGGTTAAGTTGCGCCATTTACCAACTTGTAAATTGTCGATTTGAAGGTGCATAATTCGGACGCGCTTGAGTGTTAATACATTATATCCGAGGTATTCGCACATTCTTCTGATTTGGCGATTGAGTCCTTGAGTCAAGGTGATTTTAAACAAGAATTTACTGATTTTTTCGACCTTACATTTCTTAGTTACTGTTCCTAATATTGGAATGCCATTACTCATTTTTTTAAGAAAACTACCTGTAATTGGCTGGTCAACTTTTACGATATATTCCTTTTGGTGATTGTTTTCTACACGCAAAATTCTATTCACAATATCTCCGTCGTTGGTCAATAGTATCAAACCCGAAGAAGGTTTATCCAATCGCCCAATCGGAAAAATGCGCTCTTTGTGTCTTACAAAGTCAATGATATTATCTTTATCTTTTCGGTCAGTTGTGCAAGTGATACCTGGCGGCTTGTTCAATAAGATATAAACCGAGCGCGGTTGACTTTTTAGTGGCTTATTCCGAACGGTTACTTTATCTTTTGGATTGACTCGATTGCCTTTTTGGGCGACTTTTCCATTGATTTTGACATAGCCCGCTGCTATCCATTTGTCAGCTTCTCGCCTCGAACAGATGCCTGTACTACTAATGTATTTGTTTAAACTAATGCTATCGTCTTGCATTTTTATAAAGTCATTTTACCTTTTAAACGATTGATAGTCAGACCTTATAGATTTTTAAAACCTATAAGGTCTTCGCTAAATAGCTAGTTTAGCTAATATTCTATACGACAAACGATTACTTCAAAGCCTTCAACGCTTCTTTAATCATTACATCATCTTCATTCAGCATCTGGAAAAAGCCTTCTGTTCCAAAAAACTGTCTAGCAATATTAGCTTTTATTAATAGAGCTAGTTCTTTTTTAGCCTTTTCAAAATCACCTTGAACCATTTTCACACCTTCGCTTTTAGCATATTTTGCAAAATCATTCAGCATTTTATCCGAAATCGTTACATTTTCACTAAAAGCTTTTATCGTTTTATATTTTTTATAATTCGCTCGATGCTTATCCAAATGATGATAAACATAAGGCGCGACATAGCCAACGCTTTCTGCATAATAACCATTGTCAATTAGCTTGTCAATCGGAATAAATACATCTGGCGTAATACCTCCGCCGCCATAAACAACGCGATTTTTGGAAGTATAATACTTCGTTGTATCTCCAATATGAATGCTATCTTGACTAGACAATTCACCAGATTTGAAGCGGTCATAAGTTTCATCATTGTAAGAACTTCTTCCTTCGGTATAAGGCTTTTGGATAGAACGCCCCGACGGTGTATAGTATCGCGCGACGGTCAATCGAAGTGCGCCACCATTACTCAAGTCATACTGCTCTTGCACCAAACCTTTACCAAAAGAACGGCGACCAATGATAGTTCCTCTGTCCCAATCTTGTATTGCACCAGCTAAAATCTCACTCGCAGATGCCGAACCTTCATCAATCAAAAGCACAATATCTTCTATTTTATGAAAATTTCTACCTGATGATTTGTATTCATTCTTATTATAATGCGTGCCTTCTGTGTAAACTAATAGTTTTTTATCACCAAACAATTGATTCAAAATACTCGTCGCTGCATTTAAGTAACCACCTGGATTTTGACGTAAGTCAATCACCAAATCTTTCATTCCTTCTTTCTCAAACTCATCCAGTTTGCTCACAAATTCTTGCGATGTAGTCGCACTAAATCGATTGACTTTGATATATCCAGTTTCGTCATTCAGCATATAACCAGCATCGACACTGTAAATCGGAATTCTATCTCTAGTAATACTAAAAGGCAACAAATCTTTCTGTCCAGCTCGTTTGATTTTGATATTAACCGTTGTATTCTTTTCACCTTTCAATCTTTTGATAACATCTTCCGATTTCAATCCGATACCAGCGACCATAGAGTCTTCAATCATTATCATTTTATCACCAGCACGCACACCAGCGGCTCTTGCTGGGCCTTCAGGAATGGCATCTACTATATATATAGTATCGTCCTGAATGATAAATTGAATACCTACACCTTCAAAATTGCCGTCCAATTCCTCATTTACCGCAGCGATTTGCTCAGGAGAAATGTAGTTAGAATGCGGGTCAAGTTCTTTTAAAATACTTTTGATTGCCTTCTCTGCTAACTCGTCCGAATCGACTTCATCAACGTACTTTGCATCAATATATCTAATCAATTCCTCTAAATGCTTGGCTGGTTGATTACCTTTGGCAACCACGCTTTGGGCTGGACGCAAGGCAAAACCAATAGACATTCCAAATGCCAAAACAGCCGCTAATAGAAATGGTAACCAAATATTAATCGGTTTCTTATTTTGAGAATAACTCATTCGTTTTTAATCTTTTTAGTTCTAAGAAGATTTTGAATCTTACAGGAATTAGTACAAATCAAAGAGAATAAAAAATAGAAGTTATTTTTGAGATTATTTTCAACAAAAAACAACTTGCATTTCTGCTTTCTCTAATTTAGCAATTACCTTTGTACTTCAATCAATTATTATTTGTTTTGCACAAAGGTAATCGGTTAAAACTCTTTTTTTGTAAAAAAGTTATGAAAAATCGTTTTTTGAAAAATTCTGTATAAAATATTATTATAATATTCCGTTCTATATGATTTTAGGTGGTCATTCAAAATGTCATCTACTTAATCTGATTATTTCTAGATTCTAGTTTCTAGATTCTAGTTTCTAGTTTCTGCTACCGCTGTTTCGATTAACAGCGGTAGCAGAAACTAGCATCTAGAAACCAGAATCCATTTGAAAAAGCGAAATTTTAGACAAACCACCTAAAATCATAAAGAACCTAATATTCTATTTTCAGACAACCAGCAAAACTAAAAAAAGATGCAATTAATAGCAGATAGTGGTTCGACAAAGACAAGTTGGAGATTAATAAAAGGGGCAAATGATATTGTTGAAGCTTCTACAATAGGCTATAATCCACATTATTTTGATACTAAAAAAATGGAAAAAAGCTTACAATCTTTGTTAATTCCTCAATTAGGAATTGCAGTAACGGAAGTCAGTCAAGTCTATTTTTATGGTGCAGGTTGCTCAACTCCAAGTAGTAATGCGGTTGTAGAAAAAGCATTTAGCAATGTATTTCCAGAAGCGAATATTTACGTTGACCACGACCTTTTGGGGGCAGCAAGAGCATTATGTGGTCAATCAACTGGTATCGCTTGCATTCTTGGAACGGGTTCTAACTCGTGCGCTTTTGATGGCAAAAGCATCACAGACAATGTTTCTTCTTTAGGCTTTATGTTGGGAGATGAAGGTTCTGGAGCAAGTTTAGGTCGTCGATTGGTGAGGTCTTTTTTTTACAGAGAAATGCCTTCGGATATCAAAGAGTCATTCAACGAAAGGTATCAAATGGATAAAGATGTCATTTTTAAGGAGGTTTATAAATCTGCATTACCAAGTCGTTATATGGCACAATTCACCAAATTTATGAATGAACATATTGAGAAGCCTTTTATGAGAAACTTAGTCAAAGAAGAATTTGGGGCATTCATTGATACGCAAGTTCTTAAATATGAGAATGTGCAATCTATTCCGATTAACTTCTTGGGTTCGGTTGCTTTTTTCTTTCAGGATATAATGCTAGAGGTTTTGGAAGAGCGTCAATTGAAAATGGGGCGAATTATCCAAGAACCTATTACCGCCTTAGTAGATTATCATTTGGCTTAGTAGTCAGTCAATGGAAGTACTTTAAAGTATCCAATATTACATATATTTCAAAATATGTTTAAAAAAACAAGCCATTTTTTAAAAAAAACAAAAAAAAGCAGTGCATTTTTGAAAAAATTGTATATTTGTAAGGTTCAACTAAAAAATATGTTCTATTATTTGGACATTTATTAAAAATGTATTTTTTCATTGACTTTAATTTCTACCCTAGATGAGTAAAGTTTCAGATATAGATAAATTAGACAGACAAATTTTGTCGGTTTTGATGAAAGATGCAAAAACGCCATATACCGATATTGCTAAACAATTATACGTCTCAGGTGGAACTATTCATGTCAGAATGAAAAAATTAGAGCAGTTGGGTATTGTAAAAGGTGCTAATCTAACAGTAGATTACGCTAAGTTGGGTTACGATATTTCTGCTTTTTTGGGTATTTATCTAGACAAGAGTTCGATGTATGGCGAGGTTGCAAAAGCATTGAGCGAAATTCCCGAAATCGTTGGCGCACACTATACAACTGGTCTATATAATATTTTTGCAAAAATCGTTTGTAAAGATACCAATCATCTTAGAAAAGTCTTGCACAACAAAATTCAGCGGATTGCAGGGATTCAAAGAACCGAAACATTCATTTCATTGGATGAAAGTATTAATCGACCAATTCACATTATTGATGAAGGAGACGATGAAAATGAAGGTTTTTCAATAGAAACCTTCTAAGTAGTCAATCAAGTTAATCCTGTCGGTGCTTAAATTTGACTTTTTTTTCTTTAAAAGAGCAGTTATAGCATATAAAAAATGTATATAACTGCTCTTTATATATATTATAGATTCACATATATTGATGACATAATGCCTACTGGCAAAATTATTGTGAGACATTTAAAGAGGATTAAGAATCTCCACTTAATCTTCATCACTAATCATATTACTAGCCTTTATTAAAAAATGGTAATTATTCAGCACCTTTTTTATAGCTGCTAGTTTCAGAGTTATTTTTATTGGATTATACTGAACATAAAGACTATTTTATAAAGCTCTATTCGCAAAAACGAAAGAGATAAAAAAATGAAAAATGAAAATTAATAAAACTAAAATATTCCAAACACTAACTTTACTTCTACTAGTGTTAGTTTTTTCGCAATGCACACCAGCAGCTAAAGTCTCTAGTAATACCAATGAAGACCCTGTTTTTTTTGCGGATGAAGGTTGCCCTGATTTAATATTAGAAGAATTAAAAGTGGTCAAAAAAAAGAAGTCCGAAGTGACTATTTCGTATAAAATCACTAATAAAGGTGATGCACCTTTTTCTTTATTAGGAAAAGACAAAAAAAAGAAAAAGGATAATATTGCTATTAAAATGTATTTCTCTAGTAACGAAACATTAGAGAATGGAGATATATTACTTGGCGGAATTTATATTGATAATGATGCTAATAAAGAACAAGAAGGAAAGCTAGCACCAGGAAAATCGTATGAAGGAACGCTTAAAGTATCTGTAAAAAATCAAACTTCTTTTACTCCATTTTTGATATTGGACGTAGATGCATGGCAGTTTATTATTGAATGCGACGAAACGAATAATCAAGCAGCTATTACATTATAAATTTCTGATTACTAGGTATTTATTTTCATATAAAAAATAACTTGACTAAAAGCATTAGTTTCATATTTGAAGCTAATGCTTTTTTATTTTCTCATCAAAAGTATTTTTTGTCCTTTCTAGACAAAAAAATTATAAAACTATCTGCATATAGAAACGTTTAGAGAAGCAGAGAACCATTTAGAATTAAAGAAGGTATCGACAAAAGAAATATGATAATTTTTAGCTTAGTGAAGAAAAATATCGCATTATTTTTCATTGTCAATTGTCAATTTTTCATTGTCAATTATAAATAGATACTATATAATATTGTCAAATTTATGAAGATAGGTATTGTATGTTACCCAACTTATGGCGGTAGCGGAGTTGTAGCAACAGAATTAGGAATGGGATTAGCCAGAAGAGGTCATCAAGTACACTTCATTACCTATAAGCAGCCCCCTCGATTGAGTGCATTTCAAGAAAACGTTTATTACCATGAGGTTAATAATGCAGATTATCCATTATTTGAATATGCTCCCTATGAAACGGCATTAGCATCAAAACTGGTCAATGTTGTTAAGTATGAAGAATTAGATATTCTACACGTTCATTATGCAATTCCTCATGCCAATGTCGCTTATTTGGCTAAAAAGATATTATTAGCTGAAGGTAGGTACATTCCTGTTGTGACAACTCTGCACGGAACAGATATTACATTGGTCGGCAAAGATGCCAGCTTTGCTCCTGTTGTGCAATTCTCTATTAATAAATCTGATGGTGTCACGGCTGTTTCTAAAAGCCTGAAAGTAGATACACTCAATCATTTTAATATCAATAAAGACATAGAAGTTATTTATAACTTTATAGATTTTGCGCGTTTTCAGCGTTCTAATAAGGAACATTTTCGCAAAGCAATTGCTCCTGATGGCGAACGTATTCTAATTCACGTTTCTAACTTTAGAAAGGTAAAAAGAGTACCTGATGTCATTAAGGTATTTAAAAAAGTTAATGAAATTGTGCCTAGTAAGTTGATTTTGGTCGGTGATGGTCCAGAACGAACGAAGTGTGAAGAGCTTTGCAGAGAGTTACAAGTATGTGAAGGCGTTCGATTTTTAGGAAAGCAAGATGCTGTTGAAGAGTTATTAGCGGTTGCTGATTTATTCATTTTGCCATCTAGCTCAGAGAGTTTTGGACTAGCTGCTTTAGAAGCAATGGCGTGTCAAGTTCCTGTCCTTTCTACTAATGCTGGAGGATTGCCCGAAATTAATATTCATGGAAAAACGGGCTATTTGAGTGATGTTGAAGACATTCAGGATATGGCAATGAATGCAATTAAGATTATTAGTGATGAAAAAACGCTCAATGAGTTCCGTAAAAATGCGCTAGAGCAAGCGCAAACTTTCGATTTAGAAAATATCTTACCTCATTATGAAAATTATTATCAGCATATTATCGACACTTGCGTTTATGATAGAGTAGCTCTAACTTCTGAACAGGGTTAATTTTAGGAAGTAGGAAAAAATAATATACCCAATCTAGCTTGCTCTTTTCCTTTAAAAAAAAAGCAAAATAACGTCGTAATATTGGGTACATTAGATGATGTATTTCGGTTCTTTATGATTTTATGTGGTTTGTCTAAAGTTTCGCTTTTTCAAATAATTTCTAGTTTCTAGATTCTGGTTCCTGCTGCCGCTGTTTCGATTAACAGCGGCAGCAGAAACCAGAAACCAGAAACCAGAAACCAGAAACTAGAATAGAGCCTTTATTTCCTACTCCCCTATTGTTTTTTTGAAAAAAAAAAGTGAATTCGTCACGTTTTATTTTTTCCTGCATTTAATAGGCGTACAACATTAAAGTAAGAAAACTATCAGAATTACTTTCATCACAATACAAAATTTAGTTTCATAAAAAAAGACGTATAAAATTTAATTTCAAGATACTCTCAAATTGAGAGTATCTTTTTTTTTGCAAAAAAAACGGTCACTATAATATGAAAAAATCACGACCATTTCGATTTAAGCAGTTTGATATTTATCATGATGAATGTGCCATGAAAGTCGGCACAGATGGCGTACTCGTTGGAGCATGGGCAGATGTAAACGCTGCCAAAACGGTCTTAGATATCGGGACAGGCTCTGGATTAATAGCTATTATGGCGGCTCAAAAAAATCAATCTGCACATATCACAGGTATTGACATTGATGAGGCAGCTTACCAGCAAGCACTCAAAAATGTTCAATTATCACCTTGGTCTGAACGTATTTCTATCCAAAAAATCGCGATTCAAAATTTCGCTCATTTAAGCTCCAAATATTCCTTTGATTCCATTATTTCCAATCCACCGTATTTTAATAATGGAACAAAATCCACCATTCAAAAACGACAAATAGCAAGGCATACTCAAGACCTTTCTTATGAAGCACTACTTCAATCTGTTGATGTTTTATTAAATAAAGAAGGCGTATTTTCTGTTATTCTACCTTACAAAGAAGGTCTTTTTTTTCAAAAAACAGCATCACAATATAACCTTCAATTAAGTCATGTTGTAGAAGTGCGTTCCAAAAAAAACAAGCCCATAGAACGTTTACTCATGGCATTCAAGAAGAAGCCTTCTATTCTGAAAAGAGACCAATTAATTATTCAATTTGAGGAAAGAAACAATTGGACACCTGAATATGTGGCACTTACAAAAGAATTTTATTTTAAAATGTAAATTAATTTTATTGAAACCTTATTAAAAGTCTTACCGTATAATTTCAGCATATCACATCTAGTGATGTTAAGTAACTTTTTTTCAGGGTTACTTTTTTTCAAAAAAAAGAAAAAAAAAGCGTCACTAAATAAAAAGCCTTATCATTTAAATAAGCAAATATCACAATCAACATTTGACTTCAAAAAAAGTCAAATAAGAAACAATTTGAAAACAACCAACAAAATTATCTCAGTATGAAAATCAAATTTCTTGTCTTAGTGCTTGCCTTAGCTTCTTTCACTTTTCAATCTTGTGAAGAATTATTAAACGGTATTCCTGTTACACTTAATCTAAGTGAAAATTTCACAATTGGTGCTACTCCTAGAGGTACTTTTACAGTAGAAGAAGCTGTTGAAACAGACGTTGAAAATACAATAGCAACAGTAGGTGCAGAACTAGATGATATTAAAAGTATCTATATTCAATCACTGAATGTTTCAATTGCAGAGGCTTCATCAGGTGCTAGCTTTTCGGCTTTCGACAGAGTTTCTATTTCGATTGTAGCGGATGGTCTCGATGAAGTCGAAGTTGCCAGTAAAGAATTGAATGGAGAAGGCGGCGAAAGTGTCGATATTGATGTAAATCCAGATGTAAACCTGGCGGATTATCTAAAAAAAGAAACCGTTACGTACAAATATTCAATGGAAACCAATACAGATATTGTTGACCCAATAGAAGTAAAAATGTCTTCTGCTGCAACAATTACTGTTCAATTGGGCGAACAATAGAAAAATACTTTAATTGATTAATTCATAACTTTCTCATAATAAATTTAACCTTCATCGGAATGACTTCCGATGGAGGTTTTTTTGTTTTATCTTCGTTTGCCTGAATACAAAAACATTTCAAATAATAAAACGATGTTATACGATATTCCCATTTTAGTATTAGTCTTCAAGCGACCAGATTTGACGCAGCAGGTATTTGATAGAGTTAAACAAATTCGCCCAAAACAACTTTTTGTAAGTGCCGACGGCGCTCGCCCTCACAAAGAAGGAGAAGCTGAACAAGTATTGGCAACTCGTCAGATTTTTGAACAAGTGGATTGGGATTGTGACATTCGAACCTTGTACCGTGATGATAATTTGGGTTGCCGAAAAGCGGTTAGTGGCGGAATCAATTGGTTTTTTGAACAGGTCGAACATGGAATCATATTGGAAGAAGATTGCATTCCTGACCTCACCTTCTTTCAATTCACTAAAGAGATGCTCGAAAAATATAAAGATAATGAGCAAATTATGTCCATTAGTGGTCTGAATTTGATTCAAGACCAGTTCAATAATTACCCCACTTCTTATCTTTTTTCCAAATTTGTATTCTATTGGGGTTGGGCAACTTGGCGTTCTGCGTGGCAAAAAATGGATGTTGATATGAAGCGTTTTCCAGAATTTGTAGAAAATAATTATATCAATCGACTATTATCAGACCACGATGCTCAAAAGTATTTAGTACAAAAATTCAAGGAAACACACACCAAAGAGAATGATTCGTGGGCATACGCGTGGTTTTATTCTTGTATTTTGAATAATGGATTGTCCGTTGTTCCTACTAATAATTTGATTGAAAACGTAGGTTTCGGAGAAGAAGCCACACATACTAAAAATGCAGAATCCGCATTTCAAACAAAAACTAAATCACTCGAATTTCCGCTGATTCATCCTTCGGATATAGCTCCAACTCCTTACGAAACAGCGCATCAATTCTTCTATGCTGGACATAAAAGTCGTTTTTTATTAACCGTTAATAAGGTTTTTCCGAAGTGGTTTGTACGAATGGTCGGAAGTATTTTGGGCAAATAGCCATCAAATTTAAAAATCTATATGGTTTAGAGAATCGAGAAAAAAGTATTAATAACTGATGTTACGCAAGGCTTTTTAATATTTTAAAACCATACAGAAATAAAAATGATGGTAGTTATAACTACGAAGTAGTTTAATTTGAGTAGCCACG
>CAKZLT010000310.1 GCA_937127195.1 uncultured Saprospiraceae bacterium | reverse complement strand
AAAAAAAATAAAAACGCATTTAATCGACATCAAGGCTGATGGTTCTATTTTTTTAAATCAAAAATATTTCAATTACGCCACGGGATTACGAATGGCAAAAGATAAAGCATGGCAAAAGATTTTTGGTTTTGAACGCCGACAAGAAGGCGAAGAACTGGCGCAACATCATTGTAATTTGGGTTTGGCAATACAAACCATCACAGAAGAAGTTGTACTAAAAATGGCACAAGAAGCCAAGCGATTAACTGGTTCAAAAAACCTTTGTCTGGCTGGTGGAGTTGCGTTGAATTGTGTAGCAAATGGTAAATTACAAGCAGCTAATATTTTTGAAAATATATTTATTCAGCCAGCAGCAGGTGACGCGGGAGGTGCTTTAGGTGCAGCACAAGCGGCATTATATATTTATTTTGAAAAAGAAAGAACCGTTGACGCAAATCAAGACAGCATGAAAGGAAGTTATCTTGGTCCCGATTTTTCGGATAAAGAGATTGAGCAAACTTTCCGAAAATTAAAAGCTAAATATCATTATTTTGAAGATTTTGAAGCATTAACCAAAGGCGTTTCGGAAGCTATTATAAATGGCGGAGCAGTCGGTTGGATGCAAGACAGAATGGAATATGGCCCGCGCGCATTAGGTAATCGGAGTATATTAGGCGACCCCAGAAATGCAGAAATGCAGAAAAAACTCAATCTCAAAATCAAATATCGGGAATCTTTCCGTCCTTTCGCGCCTTCGGTACTTTCGGAAGATGCTAGCGATTATTTTGAGATGAATTCGCCGAGTCCTTATATGCTTTTTGTTCATCCTGTTTCTGAAAATCAAAGAAAAAAACTACCCGAAAATTACCATGATTTAGCACTAAAAGATAAACTATATACGGAGCGTTCGTCTATTCCTGCCGTCACTCATATTGATTTTTCGGCACGAATTCAGACCGTTCATCAAAATACTAACCCTAAATATTGGCAACTTTTAAATACTTTTAAAATAAAAACTGGATGCAGTTTATTGATTAACACCAGTTTTAATGTTCGAGGTGAACCAATAGTATGTACTCCTGAGGATGCTTATCGCTGTTTTATGCGTACAGAAATGGATTATTTGGTCATTGGTCATTATTTTTTAATAAAAAAAGAACAACCCGAATGGGAGAATAAAAATAACTGGCAAGAGGAATTTAAGCTAGACTAAACTTTAATAGTACAATAAAGTTTTTTAAAATAATGTCACAAAAAGGGCTGTTTTATTATATGTGAAATAATGTTATTTTTTTAGCCTAATATTTTATTTTTTCTTATTTGTAACTCTTTATTTCGATAATGATATTTTTCCATAGTATTATTTAGTAAAGAATGATAGTAAATGCCAAAATGTATAGTTTATTCGTAATAAAATGAATAGATACATTTTTTTATAAAAAATATGTTTTCTTTAAGAAGAAAAAGCAGCCTGTTTTTCATTCGTCACAAAAAATAAAAAATAAAGTTGCGCTGTGTTGTTTTTACCCGCATATTTGTAGCGAAGATAAGGAGAGAATAAGATTTTGTGGAGTTTTGAATTGTCTTCCAATAAAAAGGTTTTTGTGAGTGTTTGTTCATAGTTTTTGTTTTTTCATTATCCTCATCACCCGATGAGGATATTTTTTTTCTAGATTTCTTATAAAAAAGGTGTTAGCCATTATAACTAACACCTTTTTTTGATTCTGCAAAGAACTTTTAATACCTCAAAAACTTAATTCCGACAGATAACTCAATAGTTAAATTACGCACTTTTTCTTCAGAGAATGATTGAATGTAAGTATTTCCTCCAACCTTTGTAGGATAAGTTCCAGAAGGAGAAAATAATTGATTAGAAAAATCAGGGCTAAAAGACACATCAAAATATACTTGTGCTTTGTCGCTTACCTTAACTTGATAGCCACCGCCTGCCGTTATACCATAATTGATTTCATTTACAAACCTTGACAGATTTGCTCTTGTTTGTATAGAATCATTAAGGGTGTATTCTACTCTAACACCCAAAAAATAATATACATCTCCTTTTGATAAATTGCTGTTTATTGTATTTTTTGCCCCCAACATCAAAACAATATTATCAAATATATCTCTCTGAACTATATTGATTCGATTACCTGTTTGTGGATCAGTATTATTAAAACGATACGCGCTTCCTCTACTGTGATAGCCTACATTGACCAAATAACTAAATTTATCACTATTAAATTTTTCGTAAGCAAAATCCGCATGATATGAAAACATCGGTTGTCGCTGAGTTCCTGACCAATTTTGTACTCCAACCGTAAAACCTCCTCGAACGCCCATCGCTGAATATTGAGCAAAAGAGCTGAATGATAGTAAAATGAATGCTATAAAAATTATTATTTTTTTCATGTATTTTTTTTAGAAAAGAAGCGGGAAACGAGACCGCTTCTAAATTAATTAATCCAATTCTTCAATTCTTGTTCAACGTGATTCACTTTGACGTTGATATTAAATTTTTCTTGCAAATGCTTTGCCAGCGCATCCGTGCTATATACCGAACGATGTTGCCCACCTGTACAACCAAAACTCACCATCAAACTAGTAAAATCTCTATCAATATATTTTTTTACTGCCGCATCTACTAATGTATAAACGCTTTCTAAAAAAGCAGGAATTTCACTTTTAGTTTCTAAGAACTGTTTCACGGATTCATCTCTTCCCGTTAACTTTTTGTAAGGCTCGTATCTACCTGGATTGTGAATGCTTCTACAATCAAAAACGAAACCGCCGCCGTTTCCAGAATCATCGGTCGGAATATTTCTTTTGTAAGAAAAACTGCTAATTGTTACCGTCAGATTAGACGCGCCATTTGGATATTTATCGTTCATTGTTCTAAGATGTTGCATTTTTGTAAGTTGACGAATAACCGATTTGAGTTCAGGCAATCGCTTAGGAATATGTTTATTATTAAGAAGCCATTCGAGGTTATTAATCGCATACGGGATACTTGCCAAAAAATGAGCCTTACGCTGATAAAAACCCCGATAACCGTAAGTACTTAACACTTGTAAAGTCCTTAATAGAACAAAGGTATAAGCTGTTTTTTTGAAATGATTCTTATCTATATCAATCATTTGACTGATTTCTTCGATATAAATATCCGTCAATTCATCTCTAGTTGCTTGTGGAATATTGGCTTTTGCTTGATATAATAAAGAAGCCAAATCGTACTGTAAAGCCCCTTTTCGACCACTTTGATAATCAATATAATAAGGCTTTCCGTCTTTTATCATAATATTTCGCGATTGAAAATCTCGAAACATAAAGTAATTATAATCTTTTTCTTTAGTCAAAAATTGGATTAAACGCTTAAAATCTCGTTCCAATTTTTCAATATCATAAACAACTCCAACGACTTTCAAAAAATGAAATTGAAAGGCATTCAAATCATAAAGCATTGCCCTTTTATTAAATTTTTTGCTCTCGCTGCATAAGTCATAATCAAATCCTTCGTCGCCTTCGATTTGTAAATGCGCCAAGTCTTGCACCGCTTTTTTATACAAATCAAAAACCGATGAAGGAAAAGTATCAGAAGTGCGTTCTTGATTCAAATATTGTAACAAGGTTTGATTTCCGAGGTCTTCCAATAGATAAATATCTTGTTCTAAGTTTTCCGCGAGGACGGCAGGTACAGCAATTCCTTTTTTTATAAAATGCTTTGTAAACGCCACAAAAGCAACGTTTTCTTTTTTGTTAGAATTGTAAGAACCTATGATATTTTTATTCTTGGACATTATCCGAACATAACGACGGTCAGATGCCGAAGCAGGAATATGTTCTACTTGAAGGGCTTTTTCTTGAAAAGTAGCTTCAAAAAGTTCAATTAGGCTATTTTCTATTGTTTCGTTCATTTCTATTCAATACGCGTTATAATAAAATCAAACCTTTAATAGCTTCTGCTAAGAATCAGAAATTATCAAAGAACCATAAATCATTGGGTTAAAAATACAGTCAATTCTCTAAAAAAGATATTTTGAAGAATGAAAATAAAAAAAAGAAGCCCATATATTGAAATATGAGCTTCCTTTTAAAGTATTTAAATCGAAATATTATCTAATTAAGGTCGTATTTCCTTTATAAATAATACGTTTTCCGTCTGTGAATTCAATTTCAGCTACCCAACCATAAACGCCAGTTTGCATTCTTTCATTTTTGAAAGTTCCATCCCAACCAGAAGTCGGGTCATTCACTTCAACGTCTCTTACTTCAAATACATTTTCACCCCATCTATCATAGACATTGAATTTAACCACTTTGGCAGCATTAAAGTCTCCTTGAACAAATAATGTCTCATTTGTACCATCATTATTTGGTGTAAATCCTGTTGCTACATATACAATTCGAGGCGTTAATACGCCAATCCAAATATCATCAATTGCCGTACAGCCATCCGCATCGGTTACTGTTAAATAATATCTGGTTGGTAATTGAATATTTTGCGTTTGTGTTTGTTCACAATCAATACAAGTTAACGAATCTGGTGGAGACCAACTAAATTGATATGGCATCACACCGTTTGTAATAATCGGAATAAGTGTTGTATCTTCTCCGTAATTAATAATAATATCGGCACCTAATTCGACCGTCATTTCTAATGGTCCATTAATAGCAAATCCCGTCTTGTATTGACAGCCTCTATCATCTTTAACGAATAAGTCATAATTGCCAATTCCTAAACCTGCCACAATATTAGAAGGAGTAAAAGTTAAACTATCGAAGCTAAATTCATAATTAGGCGTTCCTCCTGTTGCCAGTATTCTAATACTTCCATCTGTATCATCAAAACAAGTAACATCACTTGTAAGTACCGTAGTACTCAATGAATCGGTTGGTTCTATCACCTCAACGCTATCAGTAACCGTACATCCACTAGCATCTGTTACAGATATAAGGTATTGACCAGCGGCTAAGTTAGAAGCAACAATCGTTGTTTGATTATTCGCATTGGCATCCCATAAATAAGTATAACTTGGTGTTCCGCCTGCTACTTGAACAGTCGCTGTACCAGTGCTTTCACCTTTACAAGCCACTTCAAATGAGTTGGTTGTCGTTGTCATTTCACTCGGCTGAATAATGCTAATTGTATGCGTCGCATTACATCCGCTAGCATCTATTACCGTAACGGTATAACTACCAATTCCTAAATTCGTCGCAGTAGCAGTAGTTTGGTTATTCGCATTGGCATCCCATAAGTAAGTATAACTTGGAGAACCTCCTGTTACATTTACAGAAGCTGAGCCATTTGTATCACCAAAACAAAGTATGTTAATAATCGTATCATCAGAAACTACAACTGGCGTTGGTTGTGTAATCGTAATTGATTCGTTGGCAGTACAGCCATTTGCATCCGTTACTAAAACCGTATATGTCTGACCTCCAACAAGTCCCGTTGCTGTATCAGAAGTCTGAAAAGGCGATGTATTCCAAGCATAATTATAATTACCTAAAGAATCTGGTGTTCCGCCTGTTGCCGTTACAAAAGCAATTCCATCACTACTATTGAAGCAGCCAGAAGCACGCTGATTTAAAACCAAAGAGATAGCTGATGGTTCGTTTAGAACAAT
Source organism: uncultured Saprospiraceae bacterium (assembly GCA_937127195.1). Classification (GTDB taxonomy): domain Bacteria; phylum Bacteroidota; class Bacteroidia; order Chitinophagales; family Saprospiraceae; genus CAKZLL01. The sequence goes on along the minus strand of CAKZLT010000310.1, from coordinate 5,511 downwards.
AAAATTCGTAGTTGTACACCCATTTTGGTCAGTAACTGTAACAGAATGACTTGTTGCCGTTAGTCCTGTGGCAGTTGCTGTATTCTGATTGTTAGACCATAAATAAGTGTAAGTTCCCGTTCCGCCTGTTGCGATTACGGTTGCTGTTCCATCATTTCCATTATTACAATTAACATCCGTTCCTGAAATGGTACTCGAAACTGCCGTTGATGGTTCAGTTACAGTAATTGTAGCCGTAGCTTGACAGTTATTGGCATCCAAAACGGTTACGGTGTAAGTTCCTGCTGGAACATTTGTAATTAAAGTATCACTTGTAATCGGTGAAGTATTCCAACTTGCGGTATAAGGTGCTGTTCCTCCTGTAATATTAACAGAAGCACCTCCATTATTACCACCAAAACAACTTACTGGATTCATCGAAGTTGTTAGAATGATAGGAGTTGGTTCTGTAATCGTAGCAGAATCTAGGTAAGAACAATTGTTTGCATCTGTAACCGTTACATAGTATTTTCCTGCCGATAAACTAGTTGCAGTATTTGTATTTTGAACTGGCGTGGTACTCCAAGCAAAAGCATAAGGCATTGCACCACCTGTCACCGCAACAGCAGTCGAACCATCCGAGCCATTATTACAAGAAACCGCAATAGTAGAAGTTGTTGTAATAACTTGAGCAGGTTGTTCGACTATCATGCTATCTATTCTAAAACAGCCATTGCCATCTGTCGTCGTTACGGTGTAAGTTCCTGCTATTAAGTTAGTCAGCATAGATGCATTTGGCGCGCCTGCCAAATTCCAATTATAGGTATAAGGTGCTAAACCTCCAGTAACACTGATTGTCGCTGTTCCATCATTTCCACCAAAACAAGAAACGGCTGTACTGTCTTTTACAGAAACTAAAACAACCGTAGTATTAATAAATACCGAAGACGTATCGCTACAACCATTGGCATCTGTGACTGTCACAGTATATGCTCCATATCCTAAATTCGTTGCTGTTGTCGTTGTTTGAACTGGTGTGGTACTCCAAGCATAAGTGAATCCACCTGCGCCACCTGTTGCATTTACAGTACCAGTACCATTATCAACACCAATACAAGAAGCAGGTGTGTGACTTGTCGTAATAATAATTGGATTAATTGTACCAACTGTAATTGTATCAATCGCTGGGCAATTATTCAGATCTGTAACTGTAACATAAAAAGTTCCTGCTGTCAAATTTGTTGCTGTTGTAGTCGTTTGAACTGGTGTGGTACTCCAAGCATAAGTAAATCCACCAACTCCACCCGAAGCGGTTACTGTTGCAGTTCCGTCTGTTCCTCCACTACAACTAACCGCTGTCGAAGTTGAAGAAAGTGTAATTATCGGCTGTTCTGTAATCGTTGCAGAGTCTGTTGTTGTACAATTATTAGCATCTGAAATCGTCACATAATAAGTTCCAATGCTCAATCCTGTTGCAGTTGCAGCAGTTTGAGTCGGTGTTGTACTCCAATTGTAAGTGTATCCTGTTCCAGTTCCTCCATTCGGTGTTACTGTTGCTGTTCCATCATTTCCTCCATTACACGAAACAATAGTCGTGCTTGTAGTCGCAGTAACCAATGCTGGTTCTGGTACAAAAATACTATCGACTTGAGAACAGCTATTTCCATCAGTCACCGTTACGTAATACATTGCGCTACTTAACCCCGTTGCTGTTGGTATTATTTGAGATGGCGTTGTACTCCATTGATAAGCATAAGGAGGCGTTCCTCCTGTAACGGCAATAGTTGCTGTTCCGTCATTTCCACCATTACACGACGTAGCTGTACTACTCGGAGTTAGTGACATTCCTGTTGGCTGATTAATTGTAAAAGACAATGTATCAGCACAACTATCATCATCAGTTACAATTACTTGATATGTTCCCGCACTTAAGTTCGTAAATGCACCATTGTTAATTTGTGCTGTTCCGCCATTTAAACTATAATAATAATTACCATAACCATTAATTGCTGTAACGATTGCACTTCCGTCCGAATAACCAAAGCAACTTGCATCAGTAGAATCTATAACTGTTCCAACTAATGAACAACTCAGCGTCGTACAGGTCACCGTATCTATGCCATTGGGTGGACAAAAACCATCATTCGCTACTATTGTAAATTCTACTGTTTGGTCAGGAGAAAGTCCCGTAGCTGTATAAAATGTATCAGTAACTGGAATGGTTGCTCCTCCATCTACTGTTACCAAATATCCCGAAGCATTAACAACTGGAGGCCAAGTAATTTGAATTAAATTCGTTGTAATTGAATCACAAATAGCAATAGGTGGTGGTAAAGAATCCTCTACTGTAATCGTTACTGTATCATAAGTTTCACAACCATAAGAATCAAAAGCTGTAACAATAAAAGTAGTAGTAGTATCTGGATATATATTTGGAGTAGGACAATCAATACAGCTCATTACTGATGTATCACCTGACCAAGCATATTCTATATCATAAGGTTTTGCAAAAGAAATAGACCAACGTAATAGTGTTCCATCAAGGAATGGATTATCATCTATTATTCTCAATTGCCACTTACCATTTACTGGTGAGCCGTATAATTTTGAAAATGGTTCTTCTGGTAAAAATGCTCCTGTATAAGGTGGTGCTCCTGCCGTAATTGGAGTAGTTGCTGTTGGTGTAAAACAGGTACTTACATAACCAGGAGGATTAAAACCTCCATTATCTGTTGTTAATTCTAAAAATTTACCATCTGGAGCTATCAAATAAACATCCATATCATCCATCCAGATATGGTTGGCATCAATACAAACAGAGTCAATTGTTCCTGCTTGAACATTAAACATTGGTAGTCCATTCACATCAATATAAGAGCTTGTTGGAACTACATCTGTAATTACTTTTATAGTATCGTTCACATATTTTGCTCCTAATGGAAGTGGCACACTTGTTATTGTCGCATCATAAGCAACTGTATCACCAATACAAATGGAAGAATCTCCTGGTAGAGCTACTGGTGGTACAATTACAGCATCTTCAATAAAAATCAAAAATGTATCTTGCTCACATGGTGTTACATTAATATATAATTCAATGGTATCAATCCCTTCTGTTATGTTATCAGGTAATGCGTGAATAGGCAATTGAAAAGAACTTTGACCTGTTGGTATGACTGCATTTAAAGGAATACTTGTATAATCTATTCCATATTCAGCACTTCCTCCTAATGAATAAGACAAGTTATAAGGTGCATCAGCAGGGTTTTCTAATTCAAAATTAATAGTAGCTGGCTGACAACCTTCTGCTATACTATTTGTCAAACTCGGTGTTTGGCTATATACCTTTAAACCATTTGTACCAAAACTATAACCTTCTAAAAACACTCCAGAGTCTAATTGAAAATCACTTCCATCCGCAATAGCTAGCTTAATACGATAAGTCTGACAAGGTGTTACAACTGCTGTTGCCGTTAAGACTGTTGTAAAACCATCATAATCTATCTGATAAGTTGATTGACCTCCTGCCGCAGTTGGGTTGTTTACAAAGTATTGACTATTTGCTGGACAAGTAGTTCCTCCTGCATTAACTGTACTAATAGAAACTGGAGTATTAGAATTGGGAATTAATGCAATATTTTGAGCCATATTTTGATATGGACCTGTAATACCAGGACCACTCAAGAAGAAACCAAATGCATCATTAAAGGGTGTACAAACAAAAGTTGGATATTCTTCTGAGCCAAATACATACTTAAATTGTAATGTATCCGCTGAAGGAATAAAGTCTATTGTATAAATAGCTGCATCAAAAGTAGGATTTGCTGCAATAACAGTCAAATCGGGATCAGCTCCACCAGTTGTATTTCCAGTTGTTCCCCCTGAAGTATTATTGGAAACAGGGATTGAAGATACAAAACCTGTGGACATTACAATTCCTTCATAGATACCAATATCTTGTGTCCCTAGCTTAAAATAACCTACTGCTGCATTATCTCCAGTATAGGTAATGTTCAAAACTTCAACTCCATCTCCTAAGAAAACATTCTCAATCAAATTGACTGGAGTAAAAGGAGGAGTTGTCGCTGGAACAATTTGCATTGTCTGGGCCAAAGCCATCTGAGTGACTAAAAGCCAAGATAACATTACAAATAAACGTGTAAATATTTTTTTCATAAAAATGTGTTTTCGCCAACAAAAGAAATAATAAACATCTGTAAATGAAGGATTAAAAGCGGGTATTTATTGTAAATTTCTCATATTATTCTACGAAAGTACATAGTTTTTGAAGGAATACAGGTATCATATTCACTTTCCTTATTCATTGGCAAGTTTAAAGACATAGTTTTTGATATTTATTTCAGTAATTATCAATCAAAAACATCTTACTACATTCAGAAGTACAGAATACTTTTGGGTAACATTTCAAAAATGCTCTTGAATTTCTTTAAGTTTTTTTTGTGTGAAAAAATACTATACTCAACAATTTAGTGATTTTATAAAATAGATAATTTTAATACTTAAAAATGAAGATTACTAAGAGTTGGATACGAGAAGGTAATAATCGAAAGTAATATATTTTTCATTTGGTATTTGTTTTAAGAGAGTAAAGCAGATACGCTCATTCTCAGTACAAATCTAACAAATAATTCACAATGCATATTGTTATTAGAAAGCAAGAAAGCTTCTAAAAGAGGGGAAAATAATTATATTCTAGAATAAGAAAAGCCCAGTAGAATTAACTACTGAGCTTTCTTATATATTGAGTTGGCGACGACCTACTCTCCCACCAGTGGTAGTACCATCAGCGCTGAAAGGCTTAACTTCTCTGTTCGGAATGGGAAGAGGTGTGACCCTTTCGCTATAATCACCAACATTTCTTCTGTTTCGTTACTTTGTTTTGCTAGTTTTCACTTCGCTTTGCTTTCGTAACTCAACAATTTCTTTATGTTATGTATATAACTTAAGATTTCTATCTTAATTATTAATAATTCTTGACAGGGACTAAAAAACCTATATTCTTAGTTATTGTTTCTAATAGACTTCGACTATTTTAATAAGTAATAATTAAATAATACACTTTGATTTATCGTTTAAAACAACTTCTATTTATTGTTTATCATATTTTATATAATAATGTTAATATATAAAAGATTTATAAAAGATTTATAAAAGAACTACAAGAAAGAAAAAGCCGTTCAAGAAATTAGTATTGCTCGACTCCATATGTCACCACACTTCCATCTGCAACCTATCTACGTGGTCATCTCCCACGTCTTTCAAGGGAATACTCATCTTAGAGATGGCTTCGCGCTTAGATGCTTTCAGCGCTTATCCTAACCGAACATAGCTACTCGGCAATGCAGCTGGCGCCACAACCGATACACTAGAGGTTCGTCCATTCCGGTCCTCTCGTACTAAGAACAGACCTCTTCAATATTCCTACGCCCGCAATAGATAGAGACCGAACTGTCTTGCGACGTTCTGAACCCAGCTCGCGTGCCACTTTAATGGGCGAACAGCCCAACCCTT
>CAKZLT010000309.1 GCA_937127195.1 uncultured Saprospiraceae bacterium | reverse complement strand
ATATAGAGGTTTTACAATACTTAGAAATGAACCTTATCACCATCAATAAACCTTAAATAATTACTCTAAAGCAACGGTAAACCCATCCAGTAACAATCTAGCGCATCAGTCAAAATGTGCATTACTAAACCTATACCAATTATTCGCATCAATTCTTTTGTTGAAAAGAACTGATACTTAAATAATTCAATTTGAATAATGCTTTTTTCTTGTTGAATGGTAGCTTCCATCATTGTGTCTTTCTTATTCATTTCGATTGCGATTTGATAAGACAATGATAAGGAGATTGGCTTCTGAGAAAACCGAAAAAACGTCTGAATAAACCGAAATAAGCCGTTTTTTATCTTAGAAAAGCAAAATTTCGGCTTTGTAAGAGAGGAAATATTAGGTCAATTCTTGTCTTGGAGTTACACCAAATTCTTTTTTATAGAGCATTGAAAAATAGTGCTGATCTTCAAATCCTAATTGATAGCTGAGTTCCGAAACCGTTTTAATATCACCATTTTTTAGCAACTTTCGAGCCTGGTGTAATTGAATACTTCGTTGATATTTTTTAGGCGTTTGACCAGTAATTGCTTTTATTTTTAGTTGAAGTGTTCGAGTAGATACGCTCATTTCGGCAGCGAGATGATTTAGTGTAAACTTATTATCACTGATGTTTTCTAATATTTTATCTTCAACCGTTTGTAACCATTGAATATCAAAAGCAGTAATTGTTTTATCACTTTTAGCAACTTTGACCGTTGGGCTGGCGGTTATTCTTAGTGTCGTATTTTCAATTAAATTGCGAACTCTTGCTAATAACTCCTGTACTTCAAATGGCTTGGTTAGATAATCATCAACACCAATGCGCAAAGCATCTATTTTTACATCAGTATGCTTTTGGGCAGTTAACATAACAACAGGAATATGTCGAAATTCATCTGTACTTTTCAACTCTTTCAATAGCGTAATTCCGTCCATGACAGGCATCATAATATCAGAAATGATTAAAGATGGCTGACGATTAGAACCATCTTTTAACCATTCTAAAGCTTCTTTTCCATTCTGAGTTGCAATGACTTCGTATTCCTCTGATAACAACAATTCCATATAACTGCGTAAGTCTGCATTGTCTTCAACCACTAATACCGTTTGGCGATTTAGTTTTGAAAATGAAGTCGTTTGTTTATCATTCTGCTTGATTGATTCGATGGATTTAATTGGCTGATTTGTAATGTCCTCTATTATTTCCACATCGTCAAAAGTCTCTTTGAAAGGCAACTGCACAAAGAATGTACTTCCTTTTTCTATTTCACTTTCTACCCAAACTTTGCCACTGTGCAGCTCTGCTAATTCTTTACACAATGCTAATCCAATACCTGAGCCTTCTTTATAATCCGCCCTTTTTACTTGATAAAAACGATTAAACACTTTTCCCAATCCTTCCTCTGGAATACCAATACCTGTATCTTGAACACTGACTTGTAAACTGTTAGCTTTTTTTGAAACTCGAAGTGTTATTTTTCCGTCTTTGGGTGTGAATTTAATGGCATTGCTCAGGTAGTTAGACAGAATCATTTCAACCTTAGGAATGTCTAATTTTAAGTTGGTTGTATCTTCTATTTCATTGATATAATCTAGTGTTACGTTTTTCAATTTTGCTACACTTTCATAAGTCGCAGCTATTTGTTTGGTCAACTGATAAATATTAACGGCTTCTTCTTTTATCTCTAATTTTTTTGCGCCAAGGCGAGAAAGTTCTAATAATTCATTGATGCGTTTCAATAGTTTTTGTCCATTTTGTTGCATTAAGCGAAAGTAAGTATAATTCCGATTTGACAATTCATTACTATTCAAAATGGTTTCCATTGGCGATAACAACAAAGTCAAAGGCGTACGCAATTCATGTGATATATTTGCAAAAAAACGAGTTTTTAATTCATCTGCTTCTTGTAATATTTCTGCATCTCGTTTGATTTTATCTTTCTGTATAATCAATGCTCTTTCATATTCTTGATTTTCCTTATATATAGTATTAATAAACACAAATATCACAATATAGAAACCATATTGAAACATAAAAGTATCTTCATATCCAACACTAAATAATACAATATGAAATAAAATCAGATTACCAATAAAAAAGAACCAAAGCCGATAACCACTCAAAAAACAGGTAGGATAGCCGTTAAAACACCAAAACCAATTTCGATTTGTTTCCCTGGTAATAAAAAATAGGAATGACCAAAAATAAAGAGCTGAAAACAAATTCCAGCGAATAGCATGGATAATTCTAAATTCTTCTTTCTAGTATAAAATATAATGGTAAATATTACACCAAAGATTAAGTTAAAAAGACCGTTAATTAGTGATTTATTGGTAACAAAATTCAATGCCGCAAATAAATAAGCAGAGCCAATCAATAACTGTAACATGATTTTAAAAAAGTAAACTTTACGAGCTTCACTACCTGTAATTGTTATTTTTGTTGGAACTGTATTCATCTATGAGTTCTATTTTTAATCTTATAAATTTAAGCCATAAAACTACAAAAGTTCACAATAGTTGTATGTAATCGAATATCATATTTTTCAAAGAATCTACTTTTTTCAAATAATACCAAGAATCCAGAAACCTAATCAGATTAAGTAAACCGTATTTACATCTGTTGAATAACATTATTTTTTTTTTAAAAAAACATAAAATTGAGAACGATTAAGAGTGCTTTTTTGGAACAACTTTTTTCAAAAAAAAACATATACAAAAAGCTCGGAGTTGAACAATTCTAAATGCCCAAAATAGCATGAATTTAGTTTTTTTTTTTTTTTTAACCTTGTAAAACGAAAAAAATTATATCTTTCATACTCAACAGAAAAAATTTGATGTAAACAAAAGGATACAGTTGATGACCTTGTATTCTTTTCTAAAAAATGGTAACAGATTACATTCATAATTTTAAAAAAATAACAATGTTTTTACTATGGTTGTTTTTTTACTTTTCGATGCAAAATGTTACAATTAGTAAAATACAATATCAATATGCAGGACGTACCGATTTTGAATGATTGGCAGTTGGAGCAAAAAGAATGGCTTGAAGCACTGGAAGAAATAGTAGAAGCACATGGAAAAGAAAAATCCGCAGAATTATTTCAATCAATGCGTCATTGGTTAGCTCGAAAAGGTGTAGCAAACAGTGGCGAGGCTATCAATACGCCTTATTTTAATACACTTTCTCCTGATGAGCAGCCAGCTTATCCTGGTGATTTAGAGCTTGAAGAAAAGCTCGAAAATATCATTAAGTGGAATGCGCAAGCGATGGTTTTGCAAGCTTACGACAAAGGTACAGCACTAGGTGGACACATTGCAACTTATGCAGGTGCAGCTACTTTTATCGAAGTTTTGCTTAATCATTTTCTACACAAGAAAACAGATGATTATGGTGGAGATACTTTTATGATTCAAGGTCATTCCTCTCCTGGATTGTATGCAAGAGCAGCAATGGAAGGCCGTTTGGATAAAGAAAGAATTGCTAATTTTCGCCAAGAAACGATAGGTGGAGTTTCTTCATATCCACATCCTCGTCGTATGCCTGACTTTTGGAGAGTTCCAACCGTTAGTATGGGATTAGGTCCTTTGATGGCAATTTATCAAGCCCGTTTTCAGAAGTATTTGGAGCATAGAGGATTGAAGCCTGACAACGGTGGAAAAATCTGGCACATTATCGGAGATGGTGAAATTGATGAACCCGAAATCTTAGGTTCTATCAATGTGGCTTCTCGCCAAAACTTGGATAACCTTGTATTTATTGTCAACTGTAATCTTCAACGCTTGGATGGTCCTGTTCGTGGAAACGGCAAAATCATTCAAGAATTAGAACGCTCATTCTTGGGTAGCGGTTGGAATACTATAAAGCTAATCTGGGGAAGTGAATGGGATGCCTTATTTGCTAAAGATGAAGAAGGTCTTTTATTGAAGCGATTGACTTCAATGGTTGATGGTGATTTCCAACAGTTAAACACATTTCAGGACGGTGCGCTAATTCGTAAGAAATTGGTGAATGGTGATCCAAAATTAGAAGCATTATTAGCAGATCTTACGGATGTCCAAATAAAAGGATTGAAGCGAGGTGGACACGATCGTGAAAAATTGTTTACTGCTTTTTCAAATGCTGTCAAATCTGATAAACCTACGGCTATCTTGGTCAAAACCATTAAAGGCTATGGTATGGGTAAATCAGCAGAAGGATTGAATACGGCACATCAAACGAAGAACTTACAGCAAGATGATCGTATTTTGACTAAAGACCGTTACAATATTCCAATTACAGACGAAGAAGCTTTGGCTGCAAAGTTCTATTTTCCTGCGGATGATAGTCCTGAAATGAAATATTTGCACAAAAACCGTCAAGCACTAGGTGGTTACATGCCATCACGCTCTGACAAATACACGCCAATAGAAGCACCTAGCAATGAAGTTATTCAACCATTAATTGATGGTAGTTCAGCTTCGGGAGGAAAGAATTTTTCTACTACGGCTGCGGCAGTTCGTGTAATCAATCAATTGATTAGAAAGTCTTCTATTAAGAAATATATTGTGCCAATCGTTCCAGATGAGGCACAAACTTTTGGAATGGAGTCCATTTTTAATTCGGCTAAAATATTCAATGCCAAAGGGCAATTGTACGAGCCAATGGAAATCGGAATTTCTGTTATCAAATATAAAGAAAGCAAAAAAGGACAAGTTTTACAAGAAGGTATCAATGAAGCAGGTGCAACCGCTTCTTTCATCGCTGCTGGTACAGCTTATTCTACACACGGCATTCCTACTATTCCTTTTTATATCTATTACTCTATGTTTGGTTTCCAACGAGTACAAGATTTAATCTGGGCTGGTGCGGATATGTTGACCAAAGGATTCTTACTAGGTGGAACTGCTGGACGCACGACTTTAAATGGTGAAGGATTACAGCATCAAGATGGTCATTCTCATTTGATGGCATTGACTGTTCCTTCTATTTTGTCTTATGACCCTGCATTTGCTTACGAATTGGCAATTATTGTACAAGATGGTATTCGTAGAATGTATGTAGAGAATGAAGATGTTCTTTATTATATTACTGTTTATAATGAAAATTACTTTATGCCAACCATGCCAGCAGGCGTTGAGGAAGGTATATTGAAAGGCATTTATAAATATAAAACATCTAGTACTGAATTTACTAAAGGCAAAAAAGTACAATTGTTAGGTTCTGGTTCTGGAATGGTTCAAACACTTAAAGCCGCCGAAATCTTGGAAGAGATGGGAATTGCTACGGATATTTGGAGCGCAACAAGCTGGAATGAAGTATATCGTGAAGCAATGGCTTGCGACCGTTGGAATTTATTACATCCAGATGCTAAAGAAGAAAAAGTACCTTACATTCAACAAGTTTTGGAAGGAGAAGAAGGTGTTTTTGTAAGTAATAGTGATTGGATGAAATTGACTTCGGGTGCTTTATATCCATGGATGCCAGAGGGTTTTGTAGCATTGGGTACAGATGGTTTTGGTTTGAGTGATAGCCGCGAAAACCTTCGTAACTACTTTGAAGTAAGTGCTAAATACATCGCTTATACTGCGTTACGTTCTTTACAGAAAAAACGTAAAGTATCGAAACAGGAGTTGAGAGATTTCATGGAGCAACACCAAATTGAGTCTGACAAGTTAGACCCAATGAGTGTTTAAGATGATGAACGAATGCTCGTTCCTCGCTGACGATGGACGGCTTGCCACGCCTACCCCGATACCTCGGTGGATTTTTCGTGGATAATTTTGCGTTTGATTTTTCGGAAGTCCAGACCTTATAGATTTTCAAAACCTATAAGGTCTATAATTTAACAATTTTAACAATTCAAGAATATAAATATAATGAGTTACGAATATAAACTTCCTTCTCTAGGTGACGGCGTTACAGGTCAAGTCACTGAAATATTGGTTAAAATAGGAGATACAGTAGAAGAAGAAGATTTGCTGGCGATTGTCAGTACAGACAAAGTTGATGCTGATATGCCTAGCGATGTTGCTGGTACTATCGAAGCAATATTAGTAAAAGTTGGTGATGAAGTCAATGAAGGCGATCTATTGGTAAGAATCAACACGGGCGGCGAAAGCAGCGCACCTACTCCAGCAGTAGAAGCAACTCCAGCTAAAGTAGCAGCTCCTGTCAAAGAAGAAGTAAAAGTAGCAGCTCCAGTAGCAGAAACAACGACTTCTGCTCCAGCAAGCAGCGGCGACACTAACTTCCGTATGTCTCCTTTGGCTCGTAAAATAGCTAAAGAACTAGATGTAAATACAACAGCATTGAAGCCTTCTACGGGTAATCGTATCAAGGCGGAAGATGTATTACAAGCAGTAAAAACGAAGCAAGAAGCATTAGAAAAAGCTGCAAAAGCTCCTGCAAGTTCTGGCGGCGGTGTATCATATCAACCATTGCCAAACTTTGAGAAGTTTGGTAAGGTAGAGCGCAAAGCAATGTCTAGAATTGCTCAAGTGACTGCTAAAAATATGCATTATAGCGCATCAGTTATTCCTCATGCATGGATTTCTGAAAAGGTAGATATTACCAACCTTGAAGCACTTAGGCAACAGTACAAAGGGGGTATCAAAGCAGAAGGCGGAAGCTTAACCATTACCACTATTTTGGTAAAAGCCATCGCTACTGTTCTTCGTAAGATGCCACAATTCAACGCAAGTATTGATATGGAATCTAATGAATTGATATTCAAAGATGGAAAATTAGTTCACTTTATCGAAAGACATCATATTGAAGGACGTTCTGCACAAATGATTGCACAGAATTTAAAAATGGCTTTTGATGCGTATTG
>CAKZLT010000308.1 GCA_937127195.1 uncultured Saprospiraceae bacterium | reverse complement strand
TTAACAACCGCATCACCTTCCTTGTAAAGTTCTGCCATCATCGGGTTCTTGAGTAAGTTATCCAAGCTCGAACTTGTAAAACGACTCGAATCTAATAAGTCTCCCGAAAAAACAACTTTAGAAGGCATCAATTCAATATTCTTGAATTTTTCAGCCCATTTATACTTTAAAGGTTCTGTATTGGTTATGATAACTTGAACACCTTTTGCTTCTTGAGAAAGTTCTGAAATTTCATCCAAAAGCTGTTGATGTTCTACTGTTATTTCATCTAACCCATCCAAAAACAGCACAAAAGCAGGCAATTCTTGCCCATTTTTTTCTATTGTTGAAGTGTGTAATATTTTAAATATTTGATTAAAAACATCGTCTCCTAATCGCTCTTGCTTAAGATAATGTTCTCCAATTTGGTAAATAATAAAATTACGCTCGTACTCGCCTTCATTGTATTCACTCAACGAAATATACAAAGGAATCGGTTGTGTAGCATCCTTTGATTTCTTGACAAAAGAACGCCAAATTCTAACCATATTGGTCGTTTTCCCCGTTCCGCCTTTTCCAGTAATAAAAATATCTTCGCCTCCTGTTCGCCACAAATCAGCTACTCTTTCAGGCAAATTAATTTCCTCAACTTCATTTTGTTCGTTGTTAGCATAAACTTTTCTATCAAAATTGATATAACTAAAACGAATATTCAACAATTTTTCAAAATGTGCTGCTGAACCTTCTTGCAAATATTCCTTAATAGGAGGCTCTGTAATTTTCCATTGCAAAACATCACTATGCTCTGCATTCACATACAATCTCCACGGAATTTCTTTATCATCGGGTTTGTGTCCTCGTCGAACCAATTTACGAGTAACGTAATGAACATTATTTTCAATAACTTCCGCCTCTTCTACCGTTTCATCCTTAGGTTCGGGATTGATTACTGTTGCTTCAAATAACGAGCGTTGAGTACTTTCATCCTCAGTGCTTCCTGTTGGTTTTGGAGCATTTTCTTTCTTACCAAAAACATTTTTATATAAAACAATAGCGTTTTTATGGTCGCCATATTTTTCAAAATTCTGCTTTAACACACCAATTGCGGCAATATAAGCTTCTTCTATCGTATGATTATTTGCCAAATATTGATAAAAAGTCGTTGAAAATAGCTTTGCATGAGCATCAACAACGGGCAAACTTGTCGCAATAACGGCTTTAACTCCAGCACGTATATATAAAAAAGCCTGTTCCTTAGTCGAACAAGCATTCAAAAAAACAACCTTCAAGTTTTTCTGTAATCCTAAAAGATTTGCCAAACCATCAGCATTTCCTTCTTTGTCTTCAAATGCTAACAGCTTACTTTCTGCGTGTCCAGCATAATGAAAAATAGCCATCCTGTCCCGATAACGCCCCAAATAATAATTTATATCATTATTCTCAACGCTCTCTTCACGGCGAACAACAATGCTTTTTTTATTTTCTTCAACAGGTAATAAGGTTGTATATATATCTTCACTTTCTTCTTTGAGAGAAGGCAAAAAGGCGCGACTATCATTCGCAAATGCTAAAAAAATAACAGAAGGTTTAAACATATTTTGTATTTTTTTTTGGTTGAGTTCGGTTTCTGGATGCTAGCCATTAGTTTCTATATTCTACGCCAATATAAGTAAAAATGCTTTTATAGCATTTTATTTTTTTATAAAAATCATCAAAAATCAAATGTAAAACCAGCAAAACAATTAGAAAAAATTAACTTTGTCGCTCATTATTAAAATGAAAAACTATGATTTTAGGAGATATACAAATATTAAAAGCAATAGAAGAAAAGGAAATTATAATAGAACCTTATGATAGAAGTTGTTTAGGTACTAATTCTTATGATGTTCACCTAAGTAAGCATTTAGCCGTGTATGAAGGAGAAGAATTAGATGCTAAAAAGCACAATACTATCCGTGAAATAGTTATTCCAGAAGAGGGCTTTTTATTACAACCTGGTACTTTGTACCTTGGTTCTACCCTTGAATACACCGAAACCCACAATTCTGTACCATTTTTGGAAGGAAAATCTAGTACAGGACGACTAGGAATAAACATTCATGCGACAGCAGGTAAAGGCGATGTTGGTTTTTGTAATCATTGGACTTTAGAGATTTCTTGCATCATGCCTGTTCGTGTTTATCCTGAAATGCCTATTGGTCAATTAATTTATTTTAAAGTAGCTGGCGATATTGAAAATTATTATAATAAAAAACCAAACGCCAAATACATCAAACGAAACGTCAAGCCGATGGAGTCGATGATGTGGAAAAATAAATTTTAACAAAAAAACTACAATGACAGAATGATTGCATGATACAATCATTCTGTCATTTCATTGTGCTTAATTAATAGATTTTACTCACATACCCCAAGAAACCATTCATCCAATGCCTTTCGTATTTATCCGCCTTAATTCGTTTTTTTGAATAATCTCCCATACGAACAATAATCAAATTCTTATCTGGACGAACGAATATAAATTGCCCTAGAATACCTTCTGCTTGATAGATTTTTCCGTAATCCTTAAACCAATGTAAGCCATTTCTACTTATCATTCTGGTTGTTTGCAAGTTCTCTTTTTTGTACTGAATAGCTTCTAATGAATCTGTATAAACTCTATTTAAGTAAGAAGACCACCATTGATTTTTGTAATGATACTTATGTAATGTATCAGGATTAGTCGTTGTTTCTACCCACTCCTTAGATATGATTTGCTGACCATTCCAGTCTCCTTTATTTAAAAATAATCGTCCTAACTTAGCAAAATCAATAGGAGCAGCATTCAAAGCTGCAAATGCCTTAACTGTTTTTCTTTTTTTAGAATCAACACTCCAACTCGCATCATGTTCCATTCCTAAAGGTTGCCATATTTTTTCTTGCAAATATTCATATAATCGTTTTCCTGTTGCACGTTCAACGACCATTCCTAGCACCTGTGTATTAATACTTTGATAATTAAATTCTCCTCTAGCCGTTTTTATTTTTGATTTAAAAACTTCCTTTTCAAGATTAGTTCCATAATACATCCGAACCATCTGTCTAAATACATTAATTCCATCATAATTCTCTCCATTATCTAGACCAGAACTCATATCAAGGCAATCCTGAATAGTAATTTTTTGATATTCTGTACCTAACTCTAGCAATTCTGGGATATAATTTGTGATAGATTCATCTGTTCCTTTTATCTTTTTTTCGTCGACTGCAATGCCAACCAAAGTACTTACAAATGATTTTGCAACCGAAAAAGAAGGAATTTTAGAATCTGCCTGATAACCTTCCCAATAACTTTCATATAAAATAGAATCATTCCTAATAACAATAAAAGCGACAGTATTTGTACCTTCCAACAAGGTATCTAATCGATAAGCATTATTAGACTCTTTTGCCTTTCCTGATTTAAACTCAAAAGATTGAGTGCTTTTCTCTATTTTAACAGCATCAAACAGATTAACATCTTCCAAATCAGCCGTATACCAACGTACGCCGCGCCATGCATAGCAAGCTGAAAATAAAATTGAAATACTCAATAAAGTAAAAATTATGGTTACTTTTCTCATATAGAATCATTATTTTTTTGCGTAAAAAATTTTAAAACTTCTCCTTAAAATGATTTTTTTATCAAAAGACACATATTATCTTTTTTTATTCTTACTCAAAAAATACTTATATTGTAAAGGAATATATCATTTTTTGATATAAAATTTGATATTTAAACCTAAAAACAAGCTTTATTACATACCACTAACTAACTTTAAGATGATAACAAAAGACTTTGTAGTTAATTCTCTTGAAGAACTGAAAAATGAAATTCGGTCTGCTACTCAAGATTTTCAACCTACACTTGCCATTCTATTTTGCTCTCTCAAGCATGATTTAGTTGCTATTTCTACGCTTTTTGACGAGGCTGATATAGACTTACTCGGTTGTTCTTCTGCTGGTGAAATTAGGAATGAAAACATTTATGATTCCTCTATTGTCTGTATTTTGACGGATATAAAAAGAGAGTATTATAATATAATTCTACAAAAAACTAATGATAGCACCTATCAAACAGCTTTAGATGTTGGTTATCTAGTTAAATCTTCATTCACGAACCCTGCTGCTTTAGCTGTATCTGGTGGTTTTTCCATTGATGGAGAACAAATTGTTCGAGGTATAAAAGATGCTGTCCAGCGAGATATACCAATATTTGGAGGTTTGGCAGGAGATGACGCACAACAAGACAAAACTTATGCTTTTTCACGCTTTGGTCAAACGGAAAATGGACTTGTCTCACTGATTTTGAATCATGATAAAATCGAAGTTGAAGGATTGGCAACAAGTGGCTGGGAAGCAATAGGAGCCGTTCATACGATCACAAAAGCAGAAGGGAATATTATTTACACAATAGATGATAAACCCGCATTAGATGTATTTATTCGCCATTTTGGCTATTTTGACAATGTCAATACTGCAAGTGAAACAATTAATAAAATGAGTTCTCAATACCCATTACAAATACAGCGAGATGGTGATTATAGTATATTGCGCTCTCCTTTGTTTCGGGCAGAAGATGAAACACTTATATTGAGTGGAGGTGTAAAAGAAGGAGATAAATTTAGGTTTTCTATTTCTCCAGGCTTCGATGTAATAGATAAAACGATTGAAGAGTATAGTCTTTTACAAAAAGAAAATCCGAAAGTAGATTTAATGATTTTGTTTTCCTGTGTTGGTCGTCATGCTGCACTTGGACCTATGATTGAAGATGAAATTGCTGGAATTTACGAAAAATGGGAAGCTCCTTTAGTTGGACTTTTTACTTATGGTGAAATTGGAAGCGTTAAGAATAAACCCTCCGATTTTCATAATGAGACTTGTTCTCTTGTTCTTTTAAAAGAAAAGAATAGCTAATCCATTCCATATAATATGGCAGATAAGAACAAAATAGAAACAATTATTGCTTCATT
>CAKZLT010000307.1 GCA_937127195.1 uncultured Saprospiraceae bacterium | reverse complement strand
TTTTGAAGTGGTTAAAACCACACGCAGATATACCACGTATTTACTTTATGCCATACATTATTATTTTGTGTTAAGTAATACACATACTATTTATTGAAGTAGTGTTTTTGTTTTATAAACAGTATTAGTTTATAAAATGGATGCACTTTACTATATTTATTAAAATACTTGGTTAAAAACCTAAATAAAGTACCTATATATATAACAATCTCAATTATAAAAACAGGCAGTTTTTATCGTTTTAATTCTATATTTTTTAGACTTTGTGGTTTATTTATAACCATACATTTCAAGCCAGTCCATTGAGATAGTCAAAAGATTTTGATAATCACCACAAGTAGCTTCCATTCTATATTTCTGAATATCGACATCTTTAGCTCCTTCTTTTTTGATAGCTTTAGTTACTCTATCCATTATGCTATAAGCATTTCCATTTCCGTTTTTCATTATCTCAAATGAGTTGAATTCCATAACCTATCATTACATTTCAAATGTATTGTAAGTCTTTTGAAATATTTTTCAATGGTCTCTTTTGCACTGTTCATAAACATCTGTCAAAATAATTTTGGATACTCATTTTTTAATCAAAATCTATGTAAATTGGATAAGCAGAACAAAAAAACGATTGTAGGAGATAGATGGAATTATCAACCACAAGAACAAGAAGGTGACTACTGGTTTGACGGCAATGCCTATATGACGAATAATATTCAAGAACAAATACCAAGTCACGAATTACAAGCCATTATTCTTTTCTTGAAAAGGTTAGTAGAACAGAAAAAAGGTCTAGATTATTTGCAGGTTTTCAAACTAGAGAATGGTACAAAAATATTTGTCATTGATAACCTTTCTCGAAGTCAAAAAGAGATTTATGCACCTGAGCATCATTATTTTACTATCTTATTTTCTTATGAATATTAATCTTTTAAGATTGTCATAAAAAATAAAATAGTACTTACCAAGTCTTAGATACACACCATATCTAAGGCTTTTTTACTATTATTCAATAAGTGTATTTGTCTGAATGTAATTGTATTTTCATCACTGTTTGGGTTACGAAATAATTTAACTGCAAACTATCACAAATCGGGAATTGGCAAGAAATGCTCCTACGGATTGCTTCTTGTCAATTCCCTTGCTTTTGTGATTAGACGTTTTTGCATTATTCCATAACCCAAATCATCATGAAAAATGCACAATTACCAACCTTCAACCAAATCACAGACTTTTTAGAAGAAAATAGTAATACCAATTTTGCGGATATGGGGCAATATCATAGTATTATGGCAGAAGATATTTTAGGTTTTATAGAAACTTATTTTGATGATACAGAATTATTCAATATCAATAATGAAAAATTCGCAGAACAAGTATCAGAATGGGCTAACAGTACCACTCCAGTTTATCATTTTGAACTTACAGAATGGTTTGCTAAAAATTGGACTGCTATTGATGAATATTTTGAAAATTTTGGTTATTCTGAAAACGTGGAAATTATAGACATAATACAAGCTACTCATTCTTGGACTTTAGA
Organism: uncultured Saprospiraceae bacterium; assembly: GCA_937127195.1. Classification (GTDB taxonomy): domain Bacteria; phylum Bacteroidota; class Bacteroidia; order Chitinophagales; family Saprospiraceae; genus CAKZLL01. Next base: position 3,437 of record CAKZLT010000307.1, on the reverse strand, counting down.
AAATGCAATGATGACAGCTTTATATAATCTTGATAAAGAGTATTGAAATAAGAACTCTTTTAAATTAGTAGTATTACAATATTATATAACAATCTTGCAACAAGGTTGCACAAAAGATAAGTTATCTTTGTAAATATAATGAAAGTCATAATCTACATATTAGCATTGACGATACTGGGATTGTCAGTTTATCCGTGTTCTGATGGATTGAATTGTGATGAAGAAAAAGAAACGACTTCACACAACCATTCAGAAGATGAAAACGATAACTGCTCGCCATTCTGTGCTTGTGCTTGTTGTGGTACATCTCTTATGAAGAGTAGTATCTCTACAATAAAAACTAAGTTCCCTATTTCTATTAGAGAACTTAGTTTTTATTACTCTTTTGACTATTTTTTCTCTTACCAATTTACTGTTTGGCATCCGCCAACTTATTGTTAATTCAATACTTAGAGGATAAGTTTATCCATTTTTAAGCATGTTTTTAATTAACAATAAAGTATTCAAAATGAAAAAAATCATTTGGAGTATTACCTATTTGGTAATGCTAAATATTTCTGTATTTGGACAAAATATAGAGTTCAAAGCAATTATAGCAGACGAGGAAACAAAAGAACCTTTAATTGGTGCAACACTTCGATTTGAAGGTTTAGAAAAAGGTGGTGCAACTGATGTCAATGGAATGGTAACTATTCAAAATATTCCAGTTGGTGAATATGAAATTCAAATTTCCTATATCGGTTATGAAGAATTGGAAACCACTATTTATATTACGGAAAACATGGAAACGCCAACTTTTTATTTAGAACAATCGGGTGAAGAATTGGAAGAAGTTGTAGTGAGTACAACCCGAAGCACTCGAACTATTCAAAATATTCCTACTCGTGTAGAAACAATTGGTTTGGAAGAATTGGGCGAAAAGGCAATTATGAATTCTTCTAATATTTCAATGGTATTGCGTGAAAGTACAGGCATTCAAATTCAGCAATCATCTTTAAGCAGTGGTGATAGAAGTATTCGTATTCAAGGTTTGGACGGACGATATACGCAACTTTTGAAAGACGGTTTCCCTTTGTATGGCGGTTTTTCGGGAGGCTTGAGTATTATGCAAATTCCACCTTTGGATTTAAATCAATTTGAAATCATCAAGGGAAGTTCTTCAACTTTGTATGGCGGTGGTGCGATAGCAGGATTGGTAAATATGGTGTCAAAAACGCCTAAAGAAGAACCGACGTTGGACATTATGCTCACTCAAACACAAGCTTTGGGTAGTACAGCCAATATTTTCTATGGGCAGCGAAAAGGTAAAATCGGTTATACACTTTACGGTTCGGGGCATTATCAATCACCTTATGACCCAGATGGTGATGATTTTACCAATCTTCCACAAACCACTTCATTTTCACTTAATCCAAAGTTATTTTATTATCCTTCTGAAAATACAACTTTTTGGATTGGACTAAATGGAACGTATGATGATAGAAAAGGCGGTGATTTAACTTTAATTAAAGATGGTGTAAATGGAGAACATCAATTTTCAGAATACAATAATACGGTTCGAGTAAGTTCACAAGCGGTTTTTGAACACCAAGTTTCGGACAATAAATCGTTGCAAATCAAAAATAGTGTAGCTTATTTTGATAGAGGATTGACGACACCAAATTTAACTTTTTCGGGCAGCCAATGGAATAGTTTTACAGAATTGAATTACAGTATTCAAAACGAAAAATCAGATTGGATTTTTGGTGCGAATGTATATAGCAATGATTTTAGAGAACAAGATGCTACTTTACCACGCAATCAAAAAGACATCACAACAGGAATTTTTGCGAATAATATCACCGATTTATCAGAGCAATTAATTTTGGAAAGTGGTTTTAGAATGGATTATGCTGCTGATTGGGGCATTTTCCCTTTACCAAGAGTTTCACTACTTTGGAAAGTGAATGAGAATTTTTCAAGTCGTTTAGGCGGTGGATTAGGTTATAAAATACCTGATTTATTCACCGAAGATGCAGCCGTTTTGAATTATGCAGGTATTGTTCCAATTGATAAAACGGTTTTAAATGCAGAGCGTTCTTATGGTTTGAATTGGGATTTGAACTATAAAACCATCATTAAAGATGAGATTACATTTTCAATCAACCAATTGTTTTATCTCACAAGTATTGATAATGCTTTATTGCTCAATAGCCGACCAGATGGTTCATTTGAATTTGGGAACGCTAATGGCAATGTGCTTAGTCAAGGTGCAGAAACGAATGTCAAATTCACTTATAAAGATTTTCGTTGGTTCATCAACTATGCTTTTATCAATGCAACGTTGAATTATTTACCGAACAATCCGCAAAAACCATTGACTGCCAGACATAATGCAGGAACGGTTTTGATGTATGAAAGTGAGGAATGGCGAATTGGTTATGAGGCATATTACACGGGAAAACAAACCCTAAGTACAGGAGAAACAACACAAGATTTTGTCACAATGGGTTTAATGATACAGAAACGCTTTGAATGGGGCAGTCCGTTTATCAATTTTGAAAACTTCACTGACAGACGACAAAGCCGATTTTCAAGTGAGGTATTTCCACCACATGAAAACCCTGTTTTTGCTGAAATTTATGCACCAACAGATGGTTTTATATTTTCGGTAGGTGTAGTGATTAAGCCTTTTGGTGATGACGATGATGATTAATTAAATTTTTAATTAAAGGACGACTAAGGTCTTGAAAATCTTAGTCGTTTATTTTTATTAATAAAAATGAACGAAGAAAACATTCTAAAAGATAGAAAAATCAAACCAACGGCTGTTCGATTATTGGTATTACGAGAATTAATGGAAATAGATAAAGCTGTTTCGCTCAAAGATTTAGAACAGCTTTTAGCACACTCTGATAAGAGTACGATTTTTAGAACACTCAAAACCTTTGAGCAACAAAAATTAATACATTCCATTGCTGATGGTTCAGGCGTAACGAAGTACGCTTTGTGTTTAGAGAGTTGTGAATGTGCGCCACAAGACCAACATTTTCACTTTCATTGTATAAGTTGTGAGGCTACTTTTTGCTTACCGAAACAAAGTATTCCATTGGTACAATTACCACCAAGTTTTACAATAACTCAAGCTAATTTAGTACTCAAAGGCGTTTGTGCAAATTGCAATTGAGTTGCAAGGTTTATTAATTTATTTTGCAAATGATTAGTCATTAATAAAATAAAAAATCATGTCGCACAATCATAATCACGGTCATCATCACCATTCAAGTGAAAACTTAAAAATTGCCTTTTTTATCAATTTAGGTTTCACCATTTTTGAAATTATTGGCGGTTTGTATGTCAATAGTATAGCTATTATTTCAGATGCTATTCACGATTTAGGAGATAGCCTTTCATTGGGTACAGCTTGGTATTTAGACGAAAAATCTAAACAAAAAGCC
>CAKZLT010000306.1 GCA_937127195.1 uncultured Saprospiraceae bacterium | reverse complement strand
AAGACCGATATTTTTTGTATGATTTTAAAAATAGATAGTAAATACACTGTTTCAAAAGTTTATTTATATTTTGAAAAGCTAACGTAGCGCGACGAGGCTCGTCGCGCTACGAAACATTAAATAACTTTTGAAACAGTGTAGTAAAGCTGTGAAACTATTTTTTTAGAAAAAAGAAAACAACAAGTTTAGCGTCATTTTTTGACGATGTACTTAGAAATATTGCAAATATTCCATTTTCTGATTAGTTTTAATGTTATTCACGCATTGTATTTACTCACAACAATTTAATTATGAGAACTTTACGCCAACAAGATAGTCAAGGAGAGTCCGCAGTTGCCGCTTTTTTAGATGAGTATTTTTATCCAAAAAAGGTGACTAATTTTTGTCGAAAGACAGATAAAAAAAGTCAATTGAGAGGTATTGATGTTACTTTTGATTATGAAGATAAGCATTGTATTGTTGATGAAAAAGCGGCTGTTCAGTATGTCAATCGAGATTTGCCGACTTTTGCTTTTGAAATAAATTGCTATGGTAGAGATTATAGTTTGCAAGAAGGCTGGTTATATGATAAAAAGAAAGTAACCGAATATTATCTACTAAGTTGGATAAAAGCAACAAAGGTCAAAAACTTTGAAAGTCAAGACATTACAGAGCTGGAAATTTTGTTATTGAATCGTAAAAAACTTCGGAAAATACTAGCTGAAGAAGGATTAAATAGAGAAACTACTCGCGAAATTGCTAAAAAATTACGTCAGAATAAACAATTCGGAGTATCTCACAAGTCTGAAAAGCCTTATTATTTTTATCATACTCAGCATCTGATGGAGCAGCCAATTAATGTAGTTATCAAAAAATGGGTACTGAGACAATTAAGCGAATTTTGTTTTATTATAGGCTCAGAAGGAGAATGAGAGGCTTTTGTAGATAGTAATTTTTATAAAAAAAGAGACGACCTGTTGCCAAGTCGTCTCTTTTCATTTAACCTCAAAAAAGCGATTAAGCTAAGTCAAGATTCATAACTTTGTTCCATGCAGCAACAAAGTCTGTCAAAAACTGCTCCTTAGCATCAGAAGAGGCGTAAACTTCTGCCAATGCACGTAATTCAGAGTTAGAACCAAAGATTAAATCGGCTCTAGTACCTGTCCATTTGACTGCTCCTGTTCTGCGATCACGACCTTCAAATACGTCATCTGCCTCAGAAGTAGCACTCCAAGTTGTACTGAAATCCAACAAGTTAACAAAGAAATCATTCGTTAAAGTTTCTTTTTTATCAGTGAACACACCATGAGCAGCACCATCAAAATTTGTATTTAACACACGCATTCCACCAACCAAAACGGTCATTTCGGTAGTGTTCAAAGTCAATAACTGTGCTTTATCTACCAACATTTCTTCTGCCGAAATAGGATTTCCTGCTTTGAAATAGTTACGGAAACCATCAGCCATAGGCTCTAAAGCTTCAAATGAAGCTGAGTCCGTTTGTGTTTCCAAAGCATCTGCGCGTCCTGCTGTGAATGCAACTGTGATGTTTTGACCAGCGTTTTTAGCTGCTTGTTCTACACCTGCATTTCCACCCAAAACGATTAAGTCCGCTATCGAAACAGCTTTATTGCCAGATTGAGCTGCATTAAATTCTTTTTGAATTTTTTCTAAGGCTACCAAAACTTTAGTCAATTGAGTTGGGTTATTTACAGCCCAATTATTCTGAGGAGCAAAGCGAATACGAGCGCCATTAGCACCGCCACGCTTATCTGAACCACGGTAAGTAGAAGCAGAAGCCCAAGCCGTAGAAACCAATTCAGAAACGGAAAGACCAGCCGCTAAAATACTTTTCTTTAATTCAGTTACATCATTTTCATCTACCAAATCATTAGTAACTGCTGGGATAGGGTCTTGCCAAATTAACTCTTCTGTTGGAACTTCTGAACCCAAATAGTTCGCAATTGATCCCATATCACGGTGTGTTAATTTGAACCATGCACGAGCAAACGCATCAGCGAATTCGGCTGGATTTTCATAAAAACGCCTTGAAATCTTCTCATAAACAGGATCCATGCGCAATGCCATATCTGCTGTGGTCATGATAACAGAATGCTTTTTTTCTGTATCGTGTGCATCTGGAACTTTGCCATCTCCCGAACCAGCCTTAGGAACCCATTGTTGAGCACCTGCTGGGCTTTTTGTCAATTCCCATTCGTAACCAAATAGGTTTTCAAAGAAATTATTATCCCATTGAATTGGGTTTTCAGTCCAAGCACCTTCAATTCCACTTGTAATTGTGTGAACTCCGCGACCTGTACCAAATGTATTTTTCCAACCCAAACCTTGCTCTTCAATAGACGCAGCGGCTGGCTCTCTACCCACATATTTATCGGGGTCAGCAGCACCATGACCTTTACCGAATGTGTGTCCTCCAGCTACTAATGCAACTGTTTCTTCATCATCCATAGCCATCCTACCGAATGTTTCTCTGATGTCATGACCAGAAGCTACGGGGTCAGGATTACCATTTGGACCTTCTGGATTAACGTAAATTAATCCCATCTGAACCGCTGCCAAAGGGTTTTCTAATTCACGATCACCTGAATATCTCTTATCTCCTAACCATTCAGTTTCTCCACCCCAATAAATATCTTGCTCAGGTTCCCAGATGTCTTCACGACCTCCACCAAAGCCAAATGTTTCGAAGCCCATAGACTCCAAAGCGCAGTTTCCTGCCAAAATCATCAAATCTGCCCAAGAGATTTTTCTACCATATTTCTGTTTGATAGGCCAAAGTAACAAACGAGCTTTGTCCAAGTTACCGTTATCAGGCCAACTATTCAATGGTGCAAAACGCTGAGAACCAGAACCTGCTCCACCACGACCATCATGAATACGGTAAGTTCCTGCACTGTGCCAAGTCATACGAACAAAGAATGGACCATAATGACCATAATCTGCTGGCCACCAATCTTGAGAGTCTGTC
>CAKZLT010000305.1 GCA_937127195.1 uncultured Saprospiraceae bacterium | reverse complement strand
TAAACGTTGATTTCTGACAATTGTAGTCTTCAATTCACAAGGATTTTTTTTATAAAAAAGGCTATTCAACTTACCCAATAGCCACAAAACAAAAAACAATGAAGCCATTTACATTATTGGTTATTTTCCATTTGTTGGTTATAAATAGTACCGTTGCACAACAAAAATTAAATCCCGTTCAATGGACAGCAAAGGTTAAGGCAATCAATACGACGACGTTTGATATTGTCTTTACAGCGCAATTAGATGCAGGTTGGTTTCTATATAGCCAAACGCAAGAACGCAATGATGGCCCTATTCCGACGACTTTTATTTTTCAAAAAGATAAAAACTACGAAAGAAACGGCTTGGTTAAAGAGAGCTGGAAAAACAAGATAAAGGAGCAAGATCCTGTATTTGATATGGTTGTGGTGAAGTATAAAACGGCTGCCGAATTCACGCAACGAATAGTTGTAACGGAACGAAAAGAGGTTTTGGTGATGATTGAATATATGACTTGCCGAGCGACAAGTTGTTTGCCTGAGAGATATGTTGAGTTTTCGATTGACTTAAATAAAGTCAATCAAGTCATTGTTCCACAAAAATTAATTGACTAAAATGTCGATTCCCTTTAGTATTTTTGTGAAAAGAAATTAATCAATTATTCTACTGAAAAAGAAAAAAAAGCATGAAAGTATTCTGTATAGGACGTAATTACGTAAACCATGCGAAGGAGTTAAATAACCCTGTACCAAACAAACCTTTGGTTTTTATGAAGCCAACATCTGCACTAGTTAGGAAGGGGAAAGATGTATATTATCCCGAATTCACGAAGGAAATGCACTATGAAGCGGAGATTGTTTTGCGCATTTGTAAAAATGGTCGCCATATAGAAGAAAAATTTGCTCACAAATATTTTGATGCTATTACGATTGGTATTGACTTTACTGCTCGCGATGTACAACGCGAATGTAAAGCAAAAGGGCATCCGTGGGAAATAGCAAAAGGGTTTGACGATTCTGCTCCTATTGGTCAATTCATTGAATTGTCAGAAGTTGATTTGAATGCAATTCAATTTCATTTGACTCAAAATGGAAAAACAGTACAAGATGGAAATACAAAGGATTTGATTTTTCCATTTGCTAATTTGATAAGCTATCTTTCAAAATATTTTCGCATACAGACAGGTGATTTAATCTTTACAGGAACACCAGCAGGAGTTGGGGCAACGCAAATTGGCGATCACTTAGAGGGTTTTATTGAAGGCAAAAAACTACTAAACTGCAATGTTAAGTAACAAAATAGAATAACGGCTTTTGATTATAAAAAGCTTTTACCTCATGCTGTTCTCTTCTCATTGTACAGAACACGCAATAATTAGTATCAATTATTGGTTTAATCTAGTGTTTTCTCTTTTTTCAAAAAGGGTACTTTTTTTGTAGCTTTAAAAGCAATTTTATAAAAAAATAAAAACGTTCTTTCAAAAGTCTTTATTGACAAAAGGAAGAATTATAAATCATTCATATAATGAAGTATCATTCTATTTATACCTTATTAATAGTCGCATTAAGTTGCACTTTGGCTACCGCGCAGCCAGCTCAAGGCTTGATAGCTTACTACCCTTTTGATGATTGTACAGCAACGGACGTTTCTCCTGATTTGATTGGAGGAAACGGAACTGTCGTGGGAAATCCTAATTGTAGTTGTGGCGTTTCGGGCGATGCAATGGAATTTGATGGTATTGATGACCACGTTACATTTAATGGTAATGTGAATGCGGTATTTGAACGTAATAACTTTACAGTGAGTTTTTACTTCAAGCCATTCAATGCTGTTTCTTCTCAAAACATCCTTTCTAAGCGTATAGATTGCTCTGGAACAGGAAGTATTTTTAATGTAGAATACTTATTGAGTTTGAACTTTGTCAATGTAGAATTGAATGAAAGCCCAACCAAAAAAATTGCTATTTCTAGTAATTTGGATTTGACTTGTTGGCATCATGTTGCCATAGTAAGAGATGCCAAACGCGTTAAATTGTATTTAAATGGTGTTTTGATTGATGAAAAAGTAACAAGCACTGTTTTAGATTTGACAAATTCATCCCTTTTGAGCATCGCAAATAGCCCTTGTGTAGGAAGTTCAACGGAGCGTTTTAGAGGTAAGCTTGATGAATTACGCGTTTATAATCGTTCATTAGCAGAAGATGAAATTCAAGAATTATATGTTGAGCCTGATTTGATTAAGAATGATAACGCAATTATCTATTTGGGACAATCAGTTGAAGCTGAAATTCCTGTAACTTGTGCTTCTAACTTCAATTGGACACCTGATGTGGACATTAGTAATATCACTATTCCAAATCCAATTCTTTCTCCTATTGAAAGCACAACTTACAACGTTTCTATCTTAGATGATTTTGGTTGTACAACTACTGATAGTATTCATATTACAGTTATTGATCCTGCTGATTTGGATTGTGCTGGCATTTATTTGCCAAAAGCCTTTACGCCAAATGGCGATAATATCAATGATGTATATGGAATAAGTAATCCGTTGGCAATAGAACAATTGTTGTCTTTTGATATTTATGATAGATGGGGAACGCGTGTATTTACAACGACGGATGCGGAAGAAACTTGGGATGGAACGTATCGAGGTAGCTTATTGAATAGCGGTGTCTATATTTATAAATTGAGCTATCGTTGTAATGGCAAAGATATTGATATTAGTGGTACAGTAACAATGATGAAATAATGGTAATTATTTATCACAGTTTTTTTGTAAAATGAAAAAAGAATTAGAAATATCTTCATTAGAAGAACTAGGGCAAGTAGCAGAAATGTTACTTGCCTTTTGTGATGATAAACGAATTATCACATTTACAGGCGAAATCGGTGCAGGGAAAACAACTTTAATCACTGTATTATGCAAGCTCTTAGGCGTAGAAGATACTATTAGTAGCCCAACTTTTTCTATTGTAAACGAATACGAAAGTGGCAAAGACACGCTTTATCATATTGATTTGTATCGCTTGCCAGTCATAGAGGAAGCTATCGGAATCGGTATTGAAGACTATATATATAGTGGAAATTACTGTTTTATCGAATGGCCAGGTTTGGTTGATGACTTATTGGATGAAAAGGAAATCGTTCAAGTTTTGATAGAAACTTTAGAAAATGGTCATCGCAGGATTGTGTTTTTTACGGTGGACGACTGACGGTTGACGGACGTTTCACTGACGGGGTTTAGCCTTTTGTTATACCAAATCCTTAAAAAAAGAACACTAAAAAAACCTGAACTTTGGATTAGGTTATTGGAAATGAGTAATTTACATATATTTTAACCAAAATGTGTTTTCACCATTGCTTTCGTGTATTTTAATATTGAAAATATATGCTTTTTATAAAGCTCAAAAATATATTATAAACTGATTATCAATATTTTAAACCTAAATTCTAATCCAAAGTTCAGGTTAAATAAAGGCTAAAACCCGTCAGCGAAGCGTCCGTTAACCGTCCAACCTCTTCCAAGCATCAACCAACAAGATAACTCGATTATAATTTTCGATTCCGTCTTCTATACCTTGTAGCTTCAAGTAAGAATCGTAAGTTTGATTACGTAATTTTGGAAAAAAATCGGGGTATTTATCACCATTTTCATAAATCGCTGTGAGGTCATTTTTCATTCCAGAAGATAAGTGTTCCGCTTTAAAAAGTACATATTTCTCTGGATTTCGATACCTATATTCACCAGCTATATATCGCCAATAAGTAAGCATTCCTGCATATCGAACATAAGTTTGATTAGACTTCAAACAAGCCAAATAAGCTAAAAAATTACAAGTTCCTTCATCACCGAAGCCATAACCGTGTGCCATTTCGTGCGCCATCGTAAAAGGCTTTTGCAAAGGATGTAAACCTGCATCTAAGTTACCTTCTCCAACAAAAAACCAATAAATTCCAGCCGTTTTTAATCTCAATAAAATTCCTTTAGGATATAGCTGACGAGCGCGCACTCTACCAAAATTCGGGTAACCTAGTTCTTCCAAAACTTCCTCCAAACTTGTTCGCATTTCTTTTTCCAAATCTCTTGGCAATAGTTTTTCATCTAAAGCAAAAGTATCCTCATTAACCAACTCCCTTAGGTCTAGTGCCTTCTTTGTTGCCCATTGTACTTCAGATAATAAATGTTCTTCGGATGGTTTTTCTAATTGAAGCCCTAATTGTTCTTCAATAGAAAGTCTGCCATAATTAAAACCCCAACTTACTAAAAACCAAACGATTATAATTGATGTGAATTGAAGGATATGAAAACCAGAATGAAACAACCTTTCTTTAAAAGAAATGTTCTTTTGGTAGGACTTTCTGAAATAGTGAATTTTTTTGAGAAAAAATCCTGCAAAAAATAAATAAAACATAGGAATAGGCAAAGCTGCAATTGTATAATCAATCAATCCACGGATAATTAAAAAAAAGCCTCTTGAATAATAGACCTCAATCAATTGAGGATACCAACCTCCAACAAACCTCAGAAACATTAAGAATAAGGCTAATAATAACCAAAAATATTTCTTAGCTGTAATGTATAGCTTCCATTTCAACACCATTTGAATTGAGTTTAATTAGTTAACTGATGCTACGCAGAATTGATTATATATTAAAAATTGTCTTTTTCTTAAGTTTTTAAGACGGTGAAAATTGCGCATTTTTTCTTTTGCACCGAAACGAGTTCGGTATGCTAGCACCATAGCTGCAAAAGAAAAAAAAAT
>CAKZLT010000304.1 GCA_937127195.1 uncultured Saprospiraceae bacterium | reverse complement strand
TGCGATCAGAGCCTCAGTGGCCGGCCTAGTAACGTCTTTAGAATGCAGAGGTTTCTGTAACTGGCTCTGTGATGTCATTTAGTAATGTTTTGTTTTGTTTGTCTCATTTTGGCTAAGAAATCATCGCTTCTTTTCATTTTTTCTTTTTTTGAACTTCTTTTCCATCAAGTTGTCATTAGGAAATCATTGCAATTAATAACTAAAATCTAATGAATGAACATCTAATAACTACAAAGACGGTCTTGATTCTATTCTATCAATTTAAGCTATTTTTGCTCACACCAACCCGATCGCCATTCTTCATATTTTTGATTTGGTCATATAATGATTTCAAAAACAAAAGGCGTTCTCGTACTGGTACAGCTTTAAAAGTTCGTTTATTTTTCGTTTCAAAAACAAAAGGCGGAGTAACATTCATCAATTCTCCTTCTTTAATTTCTGTTCCTGTTTCGTATAAATTTTTAAAAGACTCTAATAGCAAAATTTCGACAGGGTGCGCTGTCACCAACTTCATAAAATCGATAAAGCCTATTCCAATTTTTTCCAATTCGCCATGTTCTGCATGTAATTTATACACCAAACCATCTCTCAACAAAAATTGATCTCCAAAGCCATCCTGTGCAAAAGGAATATCCGATGGCAATATAGAATCATACGTTTCGTATAAGTTCCAATCTCCTTTCCAGATTTTCCTCAAAGAAAACCAATCAAGGTCATTTACACAGCCTCTTACCTGAAAACCACCTTCATAAGCAACAATTCCATTCATTTGACTATAAAAAGCCTGCATTTCTGCTGGCAATTCATCAAAAAGTGATTGGTCTGTAATTTCTTTATTTTCAAAAATAACACCTGTAAACTTCATTCTTTATCTTATTTTTCTAATTTCAGAGTTTGTTTTATTTCACGCAGAGTTCGGGGAGAAGCAGGGTTTCAAGAGACTTTTATTAGTTTTTTATTAACTCGTTTTTTATCAAAAAACTCTAAAAAACTCTGCTCCTCTGCGAACTCCGCGTGAAATATGCTACTAATTAAAGCAAAAATTTCTCTGCAAACTCTGCTTCTCCCCGAACTCCGCGTGAAATAAACTACAAGTTACCTTTTTTCAATTCTCCAATAGCATATTCAGAAGCACGCATACTCAACGCCAAAATCGTCCAAGTACAATTCTTATCCGCCTGAGAAGTAAACACACCAGCATCTACTACAAAAACATTTTTGGCATCATGTAATTGACCAAACTTATTGGTTACAGACGTTTTAGGGTCATTCCCCATTCGAGTTGTTCCTACTTCATGAATAATTTGCCCTGGAGCAAGTAAACCATAATCTTCTTCTTTAGTTGGTTTATCGCCAAGCGCAATTCCGCCCATATTATGGATAATTTCCTCAAATGTATCTTGCATGTGCTTCGCTTGCTTACGTTCAAAATCTGTCCATTTATAATCAAACTGCAAAACTGGAATCCCAAACTGGTCAACTGTATTTGGATCAATATAACAACGATTATCAAATTGTGCAATCGACTCACCACGTCCAGCCATTCCAACAAATGCACCGTAAAACTTATTCACGTCTTCACGCAATTTATCTCCATAGCCTCCCACTTGACCTTGAACAAATTCATTCATTTTGTGGGTTTCCATTCCAAAACCATAAGCAGGCATTCCCATTCCGCCCCAAGTTTCGATATGATAACCGCGCGGAAAGTCTAATTTTTTATTATCCAACCACCATGGCGAATAAACGTGCAAACCACCAACGCCATCTTCATTATACCTTTTTCTATCCATCAAATCAGGGATAAAAGCGCTTCTCCCCGCTCCTGTCGAATCATGCAAATATCTTCCAACATGGTCGCTACTATTTCCTAATCCGTTAGGATGTTGCTTGCTTTTTGAATTCAACAAAATACGTGCAGAACTACAAGCCGACGCGCCCAACATGACTATTTTACCCTTAAGCTGGTACTCCAAACGGTCTTCTTTATTAATATAAGATACACCTGTTGCCTTGCCTTCTGCATCGGTTGTCACGGTTTTGACCATACACTCCGTAAAAAGGTCGATTTGACCGCCTTTCATTGCAGGGATAATCAAACAAGATCCCGATGAAAAATCAGCATAAGCACTACACGAGCGATTACATTGACTACAATAAAAACATACGCCACGCTCGTCATTTATTTTTTTGGTCAAAATAGATAACCTCGAAGGAATAACATCCACGCCCGATTTGCGCGCACCTTTTATATAGTACAACTCATGTAAACGTGGCTTTGGTGCTGGTAAAAAGAAGCCATCAGGGTCATTTCTACGTCCTTCTTTTGACCCAAAAATGCCAATCATTTTATCCAACTTATCATAATACGGCTTAACGTCCTCATAAGTAATTGGCCAGTTTTCGCCAAGCCCATCAATACTTT
>CAKZLT010000303.1 GCA_937127195.1 uncultured Saprospiraceae bacterium | reverse complement strand
AAACGAAAGTGCTTCGCTCGATTCGACAGGCTTTGCTGCAACACTTGTAGAAGCTGCTTTTGTCATAGCTTCTTCCTCTTCTCGTGAAGGCATTGTAAATGTAAATGGATCTAGTTCGGTATCTGGTAATTTTAAATCTAAATCATAAGAAAAACCAGCAGCAAATTCTTTTGTTACGCCTTCATTGAAGTGTACTTTTGTTGCTTTTGAAGCTAAGTTCAAGGTAAAATCAATAACAATTGGCTCCGAAAAATCAACGGTCACTCCAGGCAAACTATCAATAATAATTGGTCGAAGGGTATTGATAGAAATAATTTGAGTAGATTGTTTGTCTTTTGTTTCTTTGGTGAAATAAATACTAAACTGTAAATCATTCAGGACTAATTGAATCAAGAATAAACTTCCTTTTTCATTATCTAAAATTTGTGTCCCTATCGATTTAATTCGGGTTTTGAAGCGTGGTAAAGGGTATTTTGCACCACCTGTCACCTTACTCCAAAAGCCTTCAATTATCTCATCTATGGCTATTCCTTCTCCATAAAAGGTAATTTCTCCATCATAATTACCTCCGCCAGGGCTTCCAAAATTAAATTCTGCAGCCTGTCCGAATATCCTTATTTTACTCTTAAATGAAAATGAATGTGCCATTTTTGTTAATTAATAATTAGCAATTAATAATTAATAATTAACCGTTAAAAATTAAAAATGCTTGAGTGATTTTTTTCATAAAAAATCATTTTGCCTCATCGCTACTTTCCAATTATTAATTGTTAATTACTAATTATTAATTAAAAAAAACTATCCTAATCCTTCTAAATCATCTTCCATATCTTCCATCATATCATCTCCAGCATCTACTACGTCATCCATCATGTCATCCGCAGCATCTGCTACATCATCAACAACACCTTCAACAGTATTTTCTATATCTGCAAAAACACCTTCTGAATCGTCCTCCGAAGCAGGTAATTCTTCATTGCTATCACCTTCTTCTACCGTAGCTTCACCTTTAGCAGCAGGATCATATTTGTAGAATAATGATACCTCATCAATTGTGATAATATCTTCGTACTTGTTTAATACAAAGTCTTTTCCTGGTTCAACCACAACACCGATTTCAAATTCAGTTGTATTTCTATCAAATACCAAATCTGTAATTCGTGTACTCTGAGGAATCATTTTTTGAATATTCTCATTTTTGATATTCAATTTTGCAATTAGCTTTTCGCGAGTAATTGCAATTCCTGTTTCGTCGTGATATTCTACACGACCAGGAAATTCTCTATTTGGTCTGATGGTTACATCATGTTCGCCAAACAATTTTAATTTTGCGCCAAATTTAAAATCTGCCATTCTAATACTGGTTTTTAGTTGCTGTCATAGCAGCTAATGGTTAAATAATATATATTGGGTTCGATGAAGTATTATTCTATTCTCTAGTTTTTTTTGTAAACAAAACATTTCAAATTTCTTAAAATTGTTATGTTTCTGGCTTCTTGTTTCTTGTTTCTAGTTTCTGCTACCGCTATTTATCTAACTTATCTACAAAGGCAACACAATTATAGAGACTAAAACCACAATAATTTTCAGAGAACTTTTTATCTTTTCATAAAGAACCGTAATTATAAGCTAAACTGATTGCTAGTTACTAGATTCTAGTTTCTGCTACCGCTGTTTTCCATTAACAGCGGTAGCAGAAACCAGAAACTAGCGTCCAAAAACTCCTAACTACTAGCTTCTAACTTTTGTAAAAAGCGATTTATTCGTTTTCCATTTTCTACCAAGTTAGAATGTATATTTTGAAATAAAACCTCTTCTTGCAGTGATTTTGTTTCCAAAAGCATTTCTAAATGGTCGATAGTTTCATCATTAGAAGAAAGTGCGTAAATTATAAATTTACTGATTGTAACGTTTTGCAGTGATAGTGGAATTCACGTCTAGCAACCCTGAAAGGGTTGAATATGAGTAGCCACGGGTGAAAACCCGTGGTCTGTGATTTACGCTAACACCAACTCTGAAAGAGTTGTACTCTCAAAAAAGGCTATTCTATATTGTTGAACTCTTTCAGAGTTCTAGATAATACACTTTTGAATCCACGGGTTTTCACCCGTGGCTACTCATATTCAACCCTTTCAGGGTTGCGCGATATAAGTTTTGCTATCACTGCAAAACGTTACAATCAGACATTTTTTAAAATCATAGAACAAAAAAAATACGAGTTAGAAACGGGATTACTTCTGCTCACGTACTTAAAAATTGATTATAAAAAAAAGAAAGTCATATTAGAGATTACTAAGAAGAAAAGTCTCTAAAATGGCTTTCTTTTTACATTTTTATAAAAAAAGGAAAATTATTTACAGAAAATAATATAAGAAATCTTATCCTCGCTAGGAATCATCTATATTCGTGTTTGCAAATAGAATAATTAAGAGTTGAATCAAAAAAACTAGAGATTTTTTTCTAGTTAAGATAATTTAACTAAAATTAATTGCGTTATAGATTTGCGTTTCTGATGTTATTCAAGTTAAAGCAAATTTGAAACTTAATTTTTTCATTACATTTGCCTTGAAAAGTCAGTAACCAAGAGTTTTGAAGTACACAGTATAATAGTATTTATATTATTATTTAGAATTTGGAAGAAATCTCAAATAATATCCAATAAGCTAACTGCTCATATACTAATCATACTTAATAGCTCGTTACTTAATTTTAAAGCCATTTTATTCAAACAAAAACTTTAATTCGCAATGAGAAAACTGCTGAAGTTTAGTTTATACTCGTTATGCGCGCTGTTGTTATTCTCTTCTTGTAAAAAAGAAAGGTCTAGTACTACGGGCTGGGGATATAACGACTCCGAATGGGGAGGTTTCGAAAAACAAGACTACAAAGGACAAGCAACTGGTCCTAATTTGGTTCTTGTAGAAGGAGGTACTTTTACAATGGGTACAACCGAGCAAGACGTTATGTTCGAATACGATAACGTTCCTCGTCGTGTTACTGTTTCTTCGTTTTATATGGACGAAACGGAAGTAGCCAATATTGATTACCGCGAATATTTATATTGGTTAAAAAGAGTTTACGGTGAGTCTTATCCAGAAGTACTTTTGGAAGCACTACCTGATACCGCTGTTTGGCGTGAAGAATTGTCATACAATGAACCTTTAGTTCAGACTTACTTCCGTCATCCTTCTTACAATGACTACCCTGTCGTTGGTGTAACTTGGTTACAAGCTAACGATTACTGTCAATGGAGAACAGACCGTGTCAATGAGATGATTCTTATTGAGAAAGGTATCTTAAACCAGAATCCTGACCAACAAGATGATGATAACTTCAATACTGAAGCTTATTTGGTAGGTCAATATGAAGGTGATGTTCGCAAGAACTTGAAGAACTTAGATCCTAAGTCTGATGGAGAGCGCCCTGTAAAATTTGAAGATGGTATCTTATTACCAGCTTACCGTTTGCCAACAGAGGCTGAATGGGAATATGCAGCACTAGCTCTTAAAGGTAATCAAGCTTACGCAAAGGATGAAAGAATCTCTGATCGTCGCTTGTATCCTTGGAATGGTAACACCATGAGAAATGGACAAAGAGGTCGTTTTCAAGGCAAAATGCTAGCCAACTATAAGCGCGGACGTGGTGATTACATGGGTATGGCAGGACAGTTAAATGATAACGCATCTGTTACAGCTCCTGTACGTTCATTTATGCCAAATGACTACGGTCTATTTAATATGGCTGGTAATGTTAGTGAGTGGACAATGGATGTTTACCGTAAGATGACAGGAATGACATTGAGCGAAGTAGAGGATCATACATTGAACCCGTTCCGTGGTAATGTTTATAAAGAAAAGCAATTAGATGAAAACGGTCAGCCTGTTGAAAAGGATAGTTTAGGTCGTTTGAAGTATCGCTTCGTAGAAGATGATGAAGTTGCTGGTCGTGACAATTACCAAAGAGGTAGCGTAATGGATTACTTAGATGGTGATAAAGAGTCTGAAGTATTATACGAAGTACTATATGGTACTTTCCGTGGTAGTTCTTTGACTAATAAAGCTAGAGTAATCAAAGGTGGGTCTTGGTCTGATAGAGCTTATTGGTTAGCACCAGGTGCTCGTCGTTGGATGAATGAAGATCAAGCGTCTCGTACTGTTGGTTTCCGATGTGCAATGACTCGTATGGGTAGCCCATCGGGTAACAAGTTCAAAGGTGGTAACATCTTTAACAGAAGAACGAAACGTGTTCGTAGAAGATACAAATAGTATTTTTTAGGAAATAAGAATAAAAAGCCTTCTCGATTTAATCGGGAAGGCTTTTTTATTTTATTTTTATAGTCTTAAAAAATGAAAATCCATCAATTATGAATATAGCTGAATTGTATAATATCTATTTGCAGCATCCAAAAGTGATTACAGATAGTCGCCAAATAGAAAAAGGTTGTCTTTTCTTTGCATTAAAAGGCGAACGCTTTAATGGAAATAAATATGCAAAGGCTGCTTTAGAGCAAGGTGCAAGCTATGCAATCATTGATGAAAAAGAATATAGAGAAAATTCAGGTTGCATATTAGTCCATAATGTACTTGAAACTTTACAGGCTCTAGCCAACTATCATCGACTTCAATTAGACATTCCTGTTATTGGTATTACAGGTTCTAATGGAAAAACAACCACAAAAGAGTTAGTAAGCACCATTTTGGCAACCAAATATAGAACAGCTTTTACAAAAGGTAACTTCAATAATCATATCGGAGTACCGCTTACTTTACTTGCCATCCCGACAGATACAGAAATCGCAGTTGTCGAAATGGGCGCGAACCATCAAGGTGAAATTGATTTTCTTTGTGAAATAGCAGAACCGACTCACGGTATTATTAACAATATAGGAAAAGCACATTTGGAAGGTTTTGGAGGAATAGAAGGCATCAAAAAAGGAAAAGCTGAGCTATACTCCTTTCTTACAGGACATGAAGGAATGGCTTTTATTAATACGGATTTACCATTTTTAAAAGAACTTGCCAACGAAAGAAATCTTCGGAATCGTATTGAATACAATCATAAAAAAGGACAAGATTATTCAATTGAACTACTTTCGGTAGAGCCGTTTGTTTTTTTTAAAATAAAAGAAAAACATGAAGCCATTGAAGTAAAATCTCAGATGATTGGAGCTTACAACTTTGATAATATATTAAGTGCAATTTCATTAGGAAAGCATTTTGAAATATCTAATGAACAAATAAAAACAGCGATTGAAGGTTATATTCCTCAAAATAATCGCTCCCAAATTGTCAAAAAAGGCTCGAACACCTTTATTTTAGATGCTTATAATGCCAACCCTACCAGCACTCAACATGCCGTCGAACATTTTAGAACTATCCAAAATGAATCAAAAATCGTTATTCTTGGAGATATGTTGGAGTTGGGCGAAGATAGTTCTGCTGAGCATCAAATGATGGCAGATTTAGTCGCTGCATTGAACTTTAATCAAGTTATCTTGGTTGGTCCAGAATATCAAACTGCTGCAAAATCTATTGATTGTTTGCATTTTGAAAATGTCCATCTTTTAAAAAAATGGTTCGCCCCAAAAGCTTTTGAAAATACTTATTTTTTAATAAAAGGCTCGCGAGGTATTCGCTTAGAAGAATTATTGAAATGATTTGAGTTGCGGGTTGCGAGTTGCGAGTTGGCTAAGGTAAAAAAGCCCCGATGCTGTAATATTTCACCCCTTTGGGGCTTTTTTTCGTGAATGATGACTTTTCCTTAGCTATGCGGCTATGCTGGCAACCTGAATCAACTTAATTTCCTTAGTATTTCGCCAGCCGCTTCTAATACATCAGGCGTTTTCGCAAAACAAAAACGAACTAACTTCTCATCTCTACCACTTGAATAAAAAGCCGATACAGGAATAACGCCTATGCCATATTCTTTGGTCATTCTAATCGAAAAGTCCATATCTTTTTCGTCGCTAATCGCACTATAATCGGCTAGTTGAAAGTAAGAACCTTTTGATGGAAAGAATTTCAATGCACTACTTTCAGTTAATTCTTGAAACAAATCTCGCTTTTCTTGATAAAAATTACCAAGTTGTAAATACTCTTTCTTGTCTTCCAAAAATTCTGCTAATGCAAATTGAGAAGGCGCATGAACACTAAAAACATTGTATTGATGTACTTTTCTAAAAATACGCATCAAATAACTCGGTGCGACTACATAGCCAATTTTCCAACCTGTATTACTAAATGTTTTACCAAAAGAATAAGTGGCAATTGTTCTTTCCCACAAGTTTGGAAAACGTAAAATACTCTGATGTGGCTCTCCATCAAAAATAATATGTTCATAGACTTCATCACTCAATATTAGAATATTCGTATCGTTAGTTAGCTTTTCTAAAGCCTCCCAATCACTAACTCCAAAAGTCGTTGCCGTAGGATTATGAGGTGTATTTACGATAATCAGTTTTGTTCGTTCAGAAATGAGCTTACCAAAATCTTCCCAATTAACCTTAAAGTCGGGGGCAGCCAATTCGTAAATGACAGGAATGCCGCCAGTCAATTCTATTGCAGGGCGATAACAATCATAAGCAGGTTCTATCAAAATTACCTCGTCTCCTAAGGATACAAAAGCTGTAATAGCCGTATAAATTGCCTGAGTTGCACCTGATGTAACCGTAATTTCAGTAAGTGCATCTACTTTTGCATCATATAAATTGGCTATTTTGGCAGATAATCCATTGTTCAATGCGGGTAAGCCAGTCATCGGCGCGTATTGATTACATCCCTTTTGCACAAACTCATTTACCAAATCTTTCAGGCGTTGCGGCATATCAAAGTTAGGAAATCCTTGAGCCAAATTAATTGCATTATGCTCGCGAGCAAGCTGACTCATTACCGTAAATATCGTTGTACCAACTTGTGGTAATTTATCTTTTATTTGTATCATTTCAGTTCTATTAAGTACTTATCGCCCTCTTTTCATAAGGTATTTCATTATAAAATAAAATAACAACATCGAAAGTAAAAGCTCTCTAGTTTCCATTCCGAAGGAAAAATCATGGTCAAAAAGTAAATTTGAAAATGGCTCAACAATAACCATCATAACACCATAAATAAACGAAATAGCCAAAGCTTTTAGCCTTATTATCATCGTTAATTCATCCTCAATCTTATCTTTTGTTAACGCAAATAATAATAAACCTAGTAAAACAGTGGTCGTTACAATCGTTTTGAGTAACTCCTTTTCAAATGTAATAAGCTCAAGCATTGAAAGTATTACTAAAATCAAAGGAGATAACATGATGAACAATACTATCCTCTTGAAAGAGTAAGGTAATAAATTTAAAGTTGAATTATTTTTTGTCATTATATATTAATTAAAAAAGTAAAATATGTTTTATATAATGACAAATATACTTTACGTTTTTATTTTTCACAACAAAAAACTATTTTTTATTTTTTCTATAAAAATACAACATCAAAATAGTCTAGATGAATAAAATTTGTCTATTTTGGAGTAGAAATATTTTTTAAAAATAAAAAAACATCGCTTATGTGGCACATCATTATCAATCCCATGGCAGGAAATGGCAAAGCTATTCAAGCTCTGCCTGCTATCAAAAAAGCATTTGCGAAAGCTCAATTGTCTTGTACCATTCTAAAATCAGAGCGACAATGGGATTGTGCCATTCTTACCCAAAAAGCCATAGAAAATGGTGCTAGAAAAATCGTAGCAGTTGGTGGAGATGGCACAGGTCATGAAGTCGTAAATGGCATTTTTTCACAGAAAGTAGTCGATACAAAAGCAATTAGTTTTGGGTTTATTCCTGTCGGGACGGGCAATGATTGGGTCAAAAATTATCAGTTGCCCAAAAAAATAGAGCAAATAATTCCCCTTCTAAAAGCCGAAAAGCACTTATTTCAGGACATTGGTTTAGTTCATTTTCATAATGAGAATGGAGAAAAAAAACAGCGATATTTTATTAATGTCGCAGGAATGGCATACGATGCACACGTTGCGAAAGCAGCCGAAAAAATCAATTCTAGGTACTTCTCTAGTTTGTATTACTATTTTTTGATTTTTAGATGCTTGTTTAGTTATACCACAAAATTTGCGAGATTGACTCTTGACGAAAAGAAAATCATCGAAAAAAAATTTTATACCATCAATGTAGGATTGTGTCGATATAGCGGCAGCGGAATGCAATTTACGCCGCACGCATTGCCCGATGATGGTTTGTTTGCCGTGTCAGCCATTGATACAATGAGCAAAATAGAAGTCATGCTTGCCACACGTTACCTTTATGGAAATATAGCCAAACACCCGAAAGCGCAATTATTCAAAGCAAAGTCTGTCAAAATAGAACCAATGAATGAAGGAAATACTTTACTCGAATTAGATGGTGAATTTGTCGGTTGCTCTCCAATTGAGTTTGAGTTGATAGAAAAAAGCTTGAAAGTTATTGTTTAGAAGCGAGAAGCGAGAAAGAGCGTGAACTTTTATAAGCCGCTACAATATCTCGCTTCTCGTAGCCCGTAGGGCGGTCTCATTTCCCGCTTCTCAAAACTCCAATTGCTTTAATTTATAGGCAAAAATGGCATTTCCATTCGCAACAATCAAGACATTTTTACCATCATTATATAAGTCTCTGACCTCAAAAGGAGTCGTAGCAGGTATCGGAAAATCTGGAAAAAGTTTAGCTTTTTCATTTAATAAATAAGCTCGACGATAGCTTTTAGAAAGTGTTCCTAACCGTATTTTATCGTTTCCGATTAGTTTTACTTCAAATAAAGTATCCTGTTCTGTATCAAAATAACGCTTGGCAAATCGTTTGAATTCACGATCTTTGGTATAAGAAAAAACACCAATTTCTTGTTCATCCAATACAATGTAATCCTTTCGTTCGTCTCCCAAAATATCACTATATAAGAATTGAACACCTCGATTATTTCCGATATTCATTCCGAGTCTAAAGTATTCTTTATTAAAATTTAAAATATGCGCTTTTCCTTCACTATTGGCAAAAACAATGCGCTGAGGCTCACTCAAATCATAACCAAAAGGAGAATTAGTTGAGGTATTAAACTGAACGGAATCCATTCGAGGTGAGCCATTTCGTTCAAAAAAGAACATCTCTGTTGCCTCGTTTTGTGCCACAATATAATCTTTTCCTGCTACTTGAAAATGCTGTAAAGGAAAGCGAATACTACCAATTCCTCCTTTGGGTGACCAGCCTTCAAGTAACTCTCCCCCATTCCGAAAGCCATAAATATTCTCATCATCACAAGCCACAAAATAGCGATAATCACGAGTCGTATCATAGTCCGCAACCATTAAACCATTTGTAATTGTTGCTCCCATTGTAATCGGAAAATCTTGAACATTTCCGCCATTTCTATCAATTAAATAGATTTTTTCATCCGTATTAAATAGATATTGTAAATAAGTATTTTTAAAAAAATCAATCTGATGAATATCCGAAATAATCTTGCCGTCAATCGCTCGATGCCAAAGTTCTTCTCCATTTTTGTTAAATAAATAAATCACATTTGCTTCATCTTGAACAAAAACCTCTAGCTCTTCATTCGTATGATTTTTGACAAAAGTCGGTGCAATAGCGGCATTCGCATTCAAATCAGCTTTCCAAAGTACGCTTGTTGCCTGTTTTCCTTTTTTATTATACCGAATTTGAGCATTCAAAAAGTATAAATCTTGATAGGGGGTCAATTGAATTCCGATTGGTGTTAGCTTCTGAAATTCCTCGAATTGTAACTCCAAATTATTTTTGAATTCTTTTTTAAAAGTTGCCGTCAGGATGTTCAATACATTAGTTGTATTGATATAAAAATACATATTGGAAGTCGAAGACAAATTTTCGACAAACTGCAAATAATTCACATCTTGCCCCAAAGTTTGCCCATAAGTGTATTTATCTAATAGCTCTTTTAAGGCACTTACCGAATTCGCAAAGACCAAATAATCGTCCAAGATTACATAAAAAGGGTTATGAATAGGATTAAGCCCTTCACCAAAAACAGGCTTTAATACATCGCGTGCCATCATTCGTTCAATCGAATAATTAAAATATTGTTCACCTTCTAATGCTCCGAAACTTGCTCCAAATTTTGTTAATTTTTCTTTTGCTAGCTCTTGGTTTTTTATTTTAAAAAACGCAAATTGATGCTCCGAAACGCTTCTCATACGCGGTTCAGTAATCACATAAGCCACTTCTTCACCTAGCCACGGCACGAAATATTGTTGAAAATCAGCATTATCTGTGAATTGCAAATCCTTGAAAAAATCCGTTGCATTTTTATAACCGATGTAAGTCATCGCAGCCGTATTGTCGGGCAATACCGATGCAATTAATGTCTTGTCAGGCAGTTCCTGCCGTTTAAGAGATTTGAGTAATTGATTGTCGGACGAAGGATACAAATAACCGTTTAAATTAATATATTTTTCTTTAAAAGAAATATCCAACCCAATCCATTCAGCATAGTTTTTTATAAAAGAAAGACTCTTTAAAGGTGTTTCATCCATAAAAAAAGATGCAAAAATAGGAACATAAGCCATATTAAAATAAATGCTCAAATCCGTAGATTTTCCTGTCAATCCACGAATAGTACTAAGGCTTTTTTGTTTACTAATACTTTGTTTACTATTATTCAATTGACTCAAAACGCTTTCTACAAGCACAGCAGAGTTCGCTGCTATAAGCATTTTTTGACTCTGTGCCAAATGGATTTGAGTAGTATCATTAATGATAAAATGATAGAAAGGTTGCTTCTCGAAAGTGACTAATTCACTCAAAAAAGGCAAGTCTTTAACTATCTTAGCTAATCGAAATCGCTTTTCAAATTTATTGAGAATGAAAACGTAATCCAATTGGTTATTCGCTCCAATTTGAGCTGCGATTGTTACTTGTTGTGGTTTTCCATTAGGTATTTTTTTATAAAAAGACTCAATATCTGCCCATTTTTCAGTAATTTCATTTACCAATTCTAAAGCCCGAACGTTCTCAAAATAGGGCTTTGATAGAAGTGCTTCTTTGATACTTTTAGAAGATTTGATGTCAATCACAAAAGCACTATTATAAGGAACTGCCCGAAAAGTGTCAGGTTCGGCAAAAGGTGTCCCTTGCCATCTAAAAATAAAGGCAGCAATGACCGTCAAAGCGAGAAGTGCGCTTATAAAGGAGGTTATTTGAACAACTTGCTTAGTATTAATTTCTGACATAGTGTGCGATATTCTAGCTGCAAAAATAGCTTAATTTAGACTGATATGTACTTTTATTTAGTCTATTTTATTCTAAAAGGGTACAAATGGCACTATTTGAACAGGTCTTTTTTTCATAAAAAAATAAAGACAACAGAACGTCTTTATATTTTATCAAATAGGTGAATTAAAAGAATCAAAACCATGGCAGATAATAAAATGTTAGTTGAAGAAAGAACCAAAGATTTAGGTAATTTTTTGGTAGGGCGATTACTTCCTTTTCGTAAAAAAAGACAGGTTGGACCATTTACATTTATTGACCACATGGGACCTTTGGAAGTTAAAAAAGGGCATTATATAGATGTTGACCAGCATCCTCATATTGGGCTTTCGACCTTGACATATCTCCTAGAAGGCGCGGTAGAACATCAAGATAGTACAGGCACACATCAAGTAATTCGAGCTGGTGATGTTGGTTTTATGACTTCAGGAAGTGGTGTAACGCATACTGAAAGAACTCCAAAAGAACAGCGAAATAATGATTTTATTTTTCCTATGCATGGCTATCAAATTTGGGTAGCTTTACCCAAAGAAAATGAAGAAATGCAACCGCGATTTGACTTTATACCCAAAGAAAAATTGCCTCAATGGAGAGAAGGTAACTTAGACGTTGTTCTAGTAGCAGGGGAGGGGTTTGGTCGAAAATCGCCTTTAAAAGTCTATTCACCTCTTTTTATGGTTCATGTAAAAGCTAAAGAGGCGACTTTTTTAGAAATAAATGGTCAGCTAAAGGGCGAAATTGCAATAGTGGTCACAAAGGGAAAAGTTGAAGATGATGGAATAACAGTAGAAGCTGGTCAAATGCTAATTTCGAAAACAGAGGATGAATGTTCTATTCATTTAGCAGAGAATACAGAGTTATTATTATTTGGTGGTCAGCCATTGCCAGAAGAAAGATTTATGTATTGGAATTTTGTGTCTTCATCAAAAGAACGACTCGAAAAAGCGAAAGAGGATTGGAAAAATAAACGTTTTCCGAAAATCAAAGAAGATGATACTTATATTCCGTTACCTTCTAAGCGGTAAATTTAGTCGTCGGATGCTTTCGACGACTTTTGCAATCAAATTTGAGCCTTTTAAAGAACAATATTCTTACGCTTTAACTCGAAATCACGTCCTAAATATAGTTCTCGAACGCGCTCATTTGCTGCCAAATCCTCTGGCGTTCCTGTCTCTAGAATCTGTCCTTCATACATCAAATACGCTCGGTCAGTAATAGAAAGCGTTTCTTGAACGTTGTGGTCGGTAATCAAAATACCGATATTTTTTTGCTTTAATTTGGCTACAATATATTGAATATCTTGAACCGCAATCGGGTCAATTCCTGCGAAAGGTTCATCCAAAAGAATAAAACTCGGGTCAGTTGCCAAAGCTCTTGCGATTTCGGTTCGTCGTCGTTCTCCTCCTGAAAGAGTGTCGCCTAGTGACTTCCGAACCTTATGCAGACTAAACTCATCCAAAAGACTTTCTAACTTATCTTTTTGGTCTTTTTTGGAAAGTTTTGTCATTTCCAAAATCCCTTTAATATTATCTTCTACGGTCAATTTTCTAAAAACAGACGCTTCTTGAGGCAAATAACCAATACCTTTTTGGGCGCGTTTATACATAGCCAATGAAGTAATATCTTCATTATCCAGATAAACATTTCCCTCGTTTGGCTTAATAAAACCAACTGTCATATAGAAAGTCGTTGTTTTTCCTGCCCCATTTGGACCAAGTAAACCAACGATTTCTCCTTGATTAACCTCCAAAGAAACACCCTTCACGACCGTTCTACGCCCGTATGTTTTGATTAATTGCTCTGACCGTAATTTCACTGAATCTATTTTTTAATGTTGAATACGGAGTGTTGAATGAATGATAAATGTTGAATGGCTACCGCTGATTCGATTGAACTAATAGCGGAGCCATTCAACATTTATCATTCAACATTCAGCATTAATTCAACATTCATTTACTTATTAGCAGGGTCTTTCAACTGCTCGTAAGGTTGATTTTTTCTACGAAGATTGATATAACGTTTTGGGTTGAGGCGAATATCGTCCGTTAATAAATTAACGCTTCGAATTGCTTCATTGACCTTATTATACAAATCATCTTCATTAATCAACTTAGACAATGTACCCGAACCTGTGTTAACCCCTTTGATTAACGTCTGAACATCGGCAATAGTCGCATCCAAAGTCCTTAAAGTCTTGTTAATACTTGCAAAAGTCATTTGAGTACTATCAACCGTTTCTTCCAATTCGATACCTTCTAGGCGGTCAGAAAACTTACCGACATTACCAATAACGCGATTGATATCCGATTCACTTGCTTTCAAATTAGCAGAAATCGCATTCAAATTAGCCAAAGTTGCTTCAATATCTCCCGAAGATTGACCAATCAATTTATTCAATTTATAAGTCGTACCATTCAGGTTGGCAATTGTTCCTTGAAAATCTTTTAGTGTTTTTGAAAGCCCTAAACCACCGTCTCCGCTGCCAGAAGCATAACTTTGAAACAACGAATCCAGCTTTTCATAGCCACTTTTTGCTTGTTCCAAATATGGATTGATTTCATCTTTGATATTATCCATCATTCCCAAACTTCTACCATAAAGCGTATCGCCAGATTGAAGACAATCATCTCCATTACAAAGTCCTGTATAAACCAATTTAACGGTTTTTCCACCTAATAAACTCAAATCAACTAATTCAGGAATTGTCCCTTTTCTAGGTACTTTTACGCCTCTTTCGATTTCTAATGTAGCCAATACACGACCAGAAAAATCAGGTAATAATTTAATGTCTGAAACCAATCCTACATTCATTCCACTAATCGAAACGGTTGAAGATTTGGTTAATCCATCTACATTATCATAAATGGCATATACCACGATATCGTCAGAAAAGAGTTTTTTTCCTTTCAAATAAGAATATCCCCATATAAGCAATGCTGTTGCAGATATAGCTAGTAAGCCTACTTTTAATTCGTTTGATATTTTCAAAACCTAATTTTTTTGGTTAAAAATGTCTTTTCTAATTTTGTTTTTTGGTTAATACTAATGATAATTTTTTGGTAAAAAATGATTTATCAAGCGTTATCGCTGTGTCTCTATTTTTTTAATTACCACAAAATTTGTCAGAAGGGCTTTTGTTTTCATAAAAATCCTTTACAAACCTACGAAAAGGATTACAGTAGTAAAAACGTAAA